>CAINFN010000048.1 GCA_903848125.1 uncultured Bacteroidota bacterium | reverse complement strand
TGAAACCTATCATCCCGAGCATTTTGCTATTGAAGCTCCCTTTTTTGGGAAAAATATACAAAGTATGTTAAAGCTGGGCCGTGCGCAAGGTGTAGCCATTGCTGCCGCCATGCAGTTTAAATTACCAGTAACCGAATATGCACCTAAAAAAGTAAAGCAAGCAATTACAGGCAACGGCAATGCTGATAAAGAAATGATATGGAAAATGCTAGAGCGAATTTTAGCAATCAAGAATCAACCTAAATATTATGATGCTACAGATGCTTTAGGCGTAGCCCTTTGTCATTATTATCAAATAACTGGCTTACAACTTCCTGCAGCAAAAGTAGTCAAAGGAAAAAAGGCTTCAAAGAAATCAAATAGCTGGGATGCATTTATTACAAAAAATCCTGGTAGGGTAAAAAGTAAATAAGTACGTTTTTTAGCAGAAGTTTAGTAGCCAAAAATTACTTGCTCATTAAAGCTTACTTACAATAGATGCCTGTATGGCAGCAAACTCTTCTTTTGTTAATGTTAGTTTAGGCTGAGAAAATTCCATATCAAGGGCTGAATTAATTGGAATTAAATGCAAATGTGCATGAGGCACTTCTAAGCCTACTGTGACCATACCCACTCTATTACATGGAAAGCATTTTTCAATAGCAGCTGCAATGGGCTTGGCAAATACTAGCAACTCACTTAAATAGGTATCTGGTACATCAAATATTTTATCTACCTCTATTTTGGGCACAATTAAAGTATGGCCTTTTTGCAAAGGAAAAATATCTAAAAACGCATAAAACTTTTCGTTCTCCGCAATTTTATAAGAAGGAATATCGCCATTGATGATTTTAGAAAAAAGGGTCATGGCTTTTATTTATTTAAGAAGATAATTAGACTGTAATATTATCTACCATAAATTTCATCACACCATTGGGTGCATGAATTTCTGCAAGCTCTCCCACTTTCTTACCAATTAAGCCTTTCCCAATTGGAGAAGAAGCGGAAATTTTACCCGCTTTTAAATCGGCTTCTTTTTCTCCTACCAATTGATAAGTCATTGTTTTTTTAGTCGCCTGGTTGGTAATCGTGACCTTGGTAAGTATGGTTACCTTACTTGTATCAATGGTACTTGTATCCACAATTTTAGCATTGGAAATAGCCGCTTCTAATTGTTTAATTTTTGCTTCTAACATTCCTTGCGCTTCTTTAGCAGAATCATATTCAGCATTTTCTTTTAAGTCTCCTTTTTCTCTCGCCTCTCCAATCGCTCTAGAAGCAGCCGGACGCTCAACCGACTTCATCTTTTGTAATTGCTCACGCATTTTATCAAAAGTATCTTGGGTGACATATACTGTAGTATCGCTCATATCCTTTGTTTAGTTATAAAAAAAATACAACGCCACATAAGTGAAGCGTTGCATGGTGTAAAGATATAAAATATTGCTTAAATGATGCCTAATTTTTCCAATACCAACTTAGACATTTTATAGTAGGCCTCGTGGCTATAACCTGCAATATGAGGCGTTATGATACAGTTTGGATGCATCATAAGTGCTTCTAAAACAGCCATTTCTTGGCCTGTATGCAGCCCAATAGGCTCTTTTTCAAGCACATCCAGGCCTACCCCCCTAATTTGTTGATTTTGAATGGCCTCTACTACTGCAGCGGTTTCAGTAACAGCCCCTCTGCAGGTACTTATAAAATAAGGCTTCTTTTGTAGTCGATTAAAAAAAGCAGTGTTGGCATAATGATGCGTTAAACTAGTAAGCGGTAAATGCAAACTAATTACATCGGCTTGCTCCTGAATCATTTCCAAAGAGGCTGATTTGATTGCTGCTGTTTCAAAATTTGTTTTGTAAATATCATGTGCTAAAATTTGCACATCAAACCCTGCTAGCACTTTGGCAAAAGCAGTACCTGTATTTCCAAGTCCAATAATACCCACCGTTTTCCCAGTAAGCTCGTCGGCTCTATTGGCATCTCTTATCCATTTCCCTTCTTGCACTTCTTTATAGGAACTATGTATGCGATTCATTAAACTTAATAATAAGCCCAAGGTATGCTCGCCTACTGCAGTTCTATTGCCTTCGGGACTACTTACGCAAAGTATATTCTTAGCAGCTGCCAATTCGGTATCAATTAATTCCATGCCACTTCCAATACGACCAATCCATTTTAATTGAGTTGCTTTTTCTAAAATGGGAGCGTCTATTTTTAATCGTGTAGTAACAATTAAGCCATGCGCGTTTTCAACAGCTTCCAGTAAAGCTTCATAGCTTATGGCTGGCTCATATTGAATGTCAAACCCTTTTTGCTGGAGCGTGTCCAGTAAAAAAGGATGCACTGGTGCAGTTATCATTATTTTCAAAGCCATGTATAAAATATTTAATGCTAATCGTCTGGTTTTTTATTCAATATGCATTTTAAAAGTTAATGCAGCATAATCTTCATAAGTAAGGTTTTCGGCTCTTTTGGTAAAAAGAGTATCTTCTAATTGAGCAGCACTAAAATAAGGTTTTAATGGATTTCTCAACATTTTTCTTCTTTGTCCAAATGCCATCTTTACAATATGAAAAAAAAGTTTTTCTGAAACAAATTTTGGAAAATTAGCTTTGCGCGTTAATTTAATAACACCACTCATTACTTTAGGGGGTGGCGTAAAAGCTGTGGGCGGCACATCAAATAAATAAGTGACGTCATAAAAAGCCTGCGTTAACACACTTAAAATACCATAGTCTTTTGAGTTGGGCTTTGCAGCAATTCGTTCGGCTACCTCTTTTTGAAACATGCCCACCATCATGGGTACCTGTTGCTTCCACTCTAAAATTTTAAAAACTATTTGAGTAGATATATTGTAAGGGAAATTACCCACCACCACAAAATCATTTTCAAAGGGAATGGCCGCTTCTAAAATATCGGCTAGTATTAATTTGTCTTTTAATTCGGGATATTCATTGCTCAAAAAGGCTACTTTTTCCCGATCAAGTTCAATTGCTTTAAATGTCAAAGTAGGGATGTCTTGTATGTACTTCGTTAAAGCGCCTGCTCCTGGTCCTACTTCTACTAATTGCTTTATCTCCTGTTGTAGCAATACCTCCTGAATATCCTTACAAATTTGAGCGTCATTTAAAAAATGTTGGCCCAGCGACTTTTTTAGCGTGTATTGCATGAGGCAAAGTTAGGTTTTTGTGCGTACTTTTACAGCCTAATCAAATGGATATGCACCCAGACATCAGAAAACCAATTATAGGCTTTACTTGCGGCGATTTAAATGGCATTGGACTTGAATTAATCATCAAATCCTTGTCTGATAACCGCTTATTGGATTTTATAGTGCCTGTTGTTTTTGCTAATAATAAATCTATCAATTTTTATAGAAAAGGATTGCCCGAATATGCCATCAATTTTGCTGCAGCAAACGACTTATCTAAATTGAATACAAAACAGGTAAACTTAGTCAACTGTTGGGAGGAAGATGTGGCTATCACCCCTGGGGAGATGACAGAAGTAGGTGGAAAATATGCATTGATTTCACTTGAAGCTGCCGTAGCTGCTTTAAAAAATAAACAAATAGACGGGATCGTAACAGCTCCTATTCATAAAAAAAATATCCAATCTTCGAATTTTAATTTTAGTGGACATACCCCTTATTTGCAAAATGCATTTGGGAATATTGAAAACTTGATGTTATTAGTGGCAGATAATCTAAGAATGGCTTTAGTCACAGAACATGTAACCGTTCAAGAAATAGGAAAGCATATTACCAAAGACAAAATAAAACAAAAGCTAACTATATTAAATAGTAGTTTGAAAAAAGATTTTGGAATTGATGCACCGCGCATTGCTGTATTAGCATTAAACCCACATGCAGGCGATGAAGGCTTAATAGGCAAAGAAGAAATTGAAATTATAAAGCCTGCTATTAAAGAAAGTAAACAACAGATGATGGTTTTTGGACCTTATTCTGCAGATGCTTTTTTTGCAAGAGGTGCACATGAAAAATTTGATGGTGTATTGGCTATGTACCATGACCAAGGTTTAATACCCTTTAAATCATTGGCCTTTGGCGAAGGGGTGAATTTTACAGCAGGATTACCTATTGTAAGAACCAGCCCAGATCATGGGACTGCTTTTGACATTGCAGGAAAAAATAAAGCAGATGCTGGCTCCTTCACCGCAAGCATTTTTGAATGTGCTAGAATTATTCATGCACGCCAAGGTTATAAAGACATGCGCGCGAATCCAATGAAAAAGATGAGTGCTCGAATGTTTGCAGGCGCTAAGGATGAGACGCTAGAGGAAATGGACTAAGAAAGAAAAGGCATAAGCAAAAGTGTAAGATCAATAGTAAGACTAATACAATACTTGTATCATACTAAAAGGGACAACCCTCCTTTAATTCCATTAAAGACTGTCTACCCCAGCTGGGTAAAATTGAATCTGGCACTAATTTATCTATTAATTGCTTCGCCTTAATTAGCATTGGTTTACTATTATCGCAGCCACCGCCAAACAACACAGGAATATTCATTTTTAAACTTGCTTCCAAAATATAGACTCTAGGATTATTGGGATTTGTTTTTTTAGCTTTTTGCAATGGCTCATAAATACTTTTTTCATACTTTATCCAACGTAAATAAGGGCTCACCGACATTTTTGCAGTTTGTGCCATGGACAATGCACAATAATTTTCATCATTTGCTTGAAGTGCTATTGATTTATAAGCCCACACTATGGCTTCGTTGGCATAAGTATCTGCTGTTTTTTTGGAGTTGAAACTTAAGCGAGTATATAAAAGCGAAATATAATAGGCAGGTACCCAGTCTTTACTGCTGCTCTTTTCTATCTGCTCAAAACGAGTAAGCAACTTTGTATAGTCATCATTTTTTGTAGCAACATTAAACTCAGCAACTGCTGCCACAAAATCTTTATTCAAATTATTCGTTTGAGCATAAATTGGGGGGCAGTTAAAAAAACTTCCCAAAAGTAAAAATGATAAAATAAAGTAAAAGCGCATAGTACGCAATTTAAAAAATAGAATTCGGAACTCCCTTATTTATAGTATAATTCTTGTAAGTTATTTCAATAGTGCCTTTTTTGTTTTTAAGCGCTTTCTGCTTCGCTGTAGGGTCGTCGTCTCCAAACTCTAAGGTAATTCCATTGGGCAATTTATAATCTTTAGTGTTAAAGCTAAAAATGATCTTACTGGCTAAGCCATATTTTGCATAGTCCCCATATTGCATGGTAATTTCATAGCTGCCATTTTCTTTAGTAGTGGTAGCCGTTTTATAGACCAAGGCATCTATAGGATCAATCCATAAGGTAGAAATTACCCAGTCCAAATTATCATCCGTTGGAATTAATTTTATTACATTTAAATTTTTACCATTGAGCAGCTGAGTACCCGCAGCGATAGTCGTGTACTGCTTTGTATTTAAAAGGGTATTAATGGTCAATGAAACCCCGCCCCTAGGCAATAAGGAAATCCCTCCCTCTTTTTTTACTTTAAGTAGGTTTGGTTTTTTAAAGTATACTTTTACCTTACCCAATGAGGCTTTTATAAAAGAGACATCGGTTTTCATTACCCCTTCGGCCACGTAATCATTTACCAAAGCTAATTTTTGAGCTACTTTTTCAATCAGTGGATCATTTTGAGAAAAAGCATTCGATGACATAAAAAAGCTTGTACAAAACAAAATGCCTACAAGTAATATGATTTTATAATTTTTCATGTTGGTTTTAACTAAGGATGTCTTTTTTCTTAATGATCATAATGGAAGCACTTACAAATAATACAATATGTAATGTTAATACACTCAAAGATGTTTTTATTTTAGGTATGTTTAAAATACTTCCTTTAATGGCTTCATTGTTCGCATTTACTTGTATATCAAAAAACTCCTTCCAATTATTCATATGCGTGGTAAATAAATAAGGCTTTATAATAGTAAATAAAGGAATGTTTAATGTACTTAAGATGGTAAAAAACACAATAGCACTCATGGTACCCACAATGGGTCCGATGGAATTGCCTGCCATACTAGACATTAAAAAGCCAAGGCTGGTCACGGTTAACAAGGAAAAGCTAGCAAAAACAAAGGCACCCACATACCTCCACAACACATCCTGTTGTTGTATGAGTACCACATAATTCGATTTCATTAAAAATAAATCGTCTGTGCCAAACACCCACATACTTACAAAAAGCGCTAAAAAAGCCAACCAAATTAATAGTAAAATAGTATATACACTAGCTGCTATGAACTTTGCCATCATCCAACTGGTTCTACTGTAAGGAGTGCTAAATAGCAAACGCAGGGTGCCTAAATTAGCTTCTCCTGAAATCATATCGGCTGCTATCAAAGCAACTAGTAAGGGCACATGCACTAATAACAATTGTAACAATATATAACAAATCAAATAACCATTTAACACTTTGCCGTCAACTGTTAAAGTATCATTAATATCCTTCATTAAAAAAGCAGCATAGGAATTACCATCAATTTTTAATCCCAATTGAATGACCACAATTAATGCAGCAACGGCACCAAAAGCAATATAGGTTCTAGGGCGCCTAAATATTTTATATAATTCAACATTAATTAATGACCACATAATTAAGCGTTTGATGTGATTTGTAAAAAATAATCCTCCAAAGAATTCTTGGTTTCAATGCCAAGCAAGGACACCTCGGCTTTAATAAGTGACTCTGTCAGTAATGGAATTTCATAAGTGGGTATTTTTAAAAAAATGCCTTCCTTTCTGGGTAACAAATAATTACTAAAACTGCCTGCCACTATTACTTGCAGCGCACCTGCATCATCCATAGTTTTTATTTGAACGATTCTCTTTTCAGGATCAAGCAATTCTCTGGTCACCCCTTCGACCATTTTTTTCCCTTGGTGAATGATTAAGATTTGATGGGCCACCTGTTCTATTTCAGAAAGCAAATGTGAGGAAACAAAGACAGTCTTCCCTTCTTCTTGTGCCAATTGTTTTATTAATTGTCTAATGTCTGCAATGCCTTGCGGGTCTAACCCATTGGTGGGTTCGTCTAAAATAATTAAGCTAGGATTGTGCACTAAAGCGATAGCGATGCCTAATCTTTGTTTCATGCCCAAGGAAAATGTTTGTACTTTATCTTTGGAACGATGGGCCAATCCAACTTTCACTAATGTTTCATCAATGGCATTCGTTGAAATTTGTTGCTTCCTTACCTTTGCAAACAATTGCAAATGTTCTTTAGCACTTAAGTAGGGATATAAATCGGGGCGCTCAATAATAGCGCCTACCTGCTCTAAAATTGCTTCTCTGTTTTTTTCTATTGATTGTCCAAAGATTTCAATACGCCCACTACTTGGATGTATTAAGGAAAGCAACATACGTATAGTGGTACTTTTCCCAGACCCATTTTGGCCTAAAAAGCCAAAGACCTGACCTGCTTGTACCTCAAAACTTAAGTCATCTACTGCCTTAAGATTCCCAAAATGCTTGCTAATATGTTCTACTTTAATGACCGACATACACTAATAACAAAAAACCCCAAACATAGTTCGGGGTTTTATATCAATTTAATATAAACTAATACTATTTGTATTGAGGGATAATGCTATTGGCTAATTCCACCATTTGCTTTAACCCATCTTCAGGTAAATTACCTTTTTTAAATTCTGCTAAAACGTTAGGTAATTTGTTACTCATTTCAAGTAAGAAATGGGCTTCAAATTCTTTCACCTTACGCACTGCCACTTCTTTCAATAAACCATTGGTACCTAAGTAAATAATGGCTACTTGTTTTTCTACTGAAAACGGCGTGTATTGTGCTTGCTTTAAGATTTCCACGTTTCTAGCACCTTTATCAATTACCGATTTAGTAGCAGCATCTAAGTCACCACCAAATTTTGAGAAGGCTTCCAACTCACGGTACAAGGCCTGGTCTAATTTCAAAGTACCAGATACTTTTTTCATGGATTTAATTTGCGCATTACCACCCACACGACTTACAGAGATACCTACGTTAATCGCTGGACGAATACCCGCGTTAAACAAGTTACCCTCTAAGAAGATTTGTCCGTCGGTAATAGAAATTACGTTGGTTGGAATATATGCAGATACATCACCAGCCTGTGTTTCAATGATTGGCAAAGCTGTTAAAGATCCACCCCCTTTTACTAAATGCTTGATAGAAGCGGGCAAATCATTCATGTCTTTAGCCACTTCATCATTAGCAATTACTTTTGCCGCACGCTCTAATAAACGACTATGCAAATAGAATACATCACCTGGATAGGCTTCACGTCCTGGAGGGCGACGTAACAATAAAGAAACCTCACGATACGCTACTGCTTGTTTAGATAAATCATCATAAACAATCAAAGCTGGACGACCTGTATCACGGAAGAACTCACCAATTGCTGCACCCGCAAATGGAGCGTAGAATTGTAATGGAGCAGGATCAGCTGCTGGAGCTGCTACAATAGTTGTGTAGGCCATAGCGCCATTGTCTTCCAATGTTTTCATCACCCCTGCAATGGTAGATGCTTTTTGTCCAATCGCTACATAGATACAGTACACTGGTTTGCCAGCATCATAAAATTCTTTTTGATTGATAATGGTATCAACACAAATGGCTGTTTTACCAGTTTGACGGTCACCAATAACCAACTCACGTTGTCCACGTCCAATAGGAATCATCGCATCAATTGCTTTGATACCTGTTTGTAATGGTTCTTTTACTGGCTCACGGAAAATTACCCCGGGTGCTTTACGCTCCAATGGCATTTCATACAACTCCCCTTTTACAGGACCTTTACCATCTATTGGCTCACCCAATGTATTAATAACACGACCTACTAAGCCTTCTCCTACTTTTATAGAAGCAATCTCTCCGGTTCTTTTTACTTTGTTTCCTTCTTTGATGCCTTTGCTATCTCCCATCAATACTACACCCACATTGTCTTCCTCTAGGTTCAATGCAATTGCTTTAGTGCCATTCTCAAATTCAACGAGCTCACCACTTCTAACACCATTTAAGCCATATACACGGGCAATACCATCACCCACCTGCAATACAGTACCTACTTCTTCTAAGTCCGCTGTAGCATTAAAGTTGCTTAATTGTTGTCTAAGAATCGCCGAAATTTCATCTGGTTTAATGTCCGCCATAACAGTCTATTTTAATGTATGATTATTTATATTTTACTAATGAAC
>CAINFN010000047.1 GCA_903848125.1 uncultured Bacteroidota bacterium | reverse complement strand
CATCTCTTCGCCCACCCCAATTAGATTGAAATTTGAATCGAAATCACCATCCACGATAAAGCCAGAATCTTTTAGGATTTTCTATGGCAGCTTTCAAATAGACGTAACTGAAAGACTGTTGGGTTCAGCTAAAGTTGAGTCAGGCGGATTTAATGTGCCAGAAGCTGCATTGCCTAAGGGTAATCATAAATTAACACTCAACATCCAAGATTCTGAAGGTAGGGTAGGGCAAAAGACTGTTGAATTTGAGGTTAAGTAAAAACCCTTGTTGAATTAATAAACTTAATATAAAGATTACAAAATTTAGTGGTAAATTGATGGGATATTTATTTAGAGAGCGTCTCATGATTGAATCTTCCATTTTTAAATCTTCATTGCTAATTCTGGCATTCATTTCTAGCTGTACATACGCCGCTGAAAGAGTTGTGGAAGATTCCCTTGTTTATGATGATCCCACAGTCGCTAAACCTGGAAAATGGGTTGGCGGTATCTCGGCAGATATTTATAGATTTACATCACCAGTTGCCGCTTCAAATAGCGGCGGACAAAGCGTTCCCGCTACAGAAAAGCTAGTTATGCCAGGAATGAGCGGTTATTTTGGCTATGGCGATTTCACATTGATGGCTAGTTATCGTCAAGGACAATCTACTACTCAATTTGGATCTCCTGTTTCTAACAGTAGTCAAACTACTACATACGAAACAGAGTTTGATCTTAGATATTTGATTACGCCATTGGCAATGAAATATTTTGTGCCATATGTGATTGCGGGATATGTTAACCACAGGGAAAATGACTATGTTTCTGGGGCATCATTAAATGGGGTAGGCGAGCATAACCACCTAACCTTAAAAGGTCCCGCTGCTGGTATCGGAGGAATCATCCCCATTACTGAAAAGTATGGTTTTCGCATAGACGAGAGATTTGTAGATGCTAATAATACAAATGTTTCAAATATTTACCCAGGCCTTAATTTTTCAACCCACGCAAATGTTAACGTCACAACAGTAACTGTGTATTACAACGTTACTAATAATATAAATGCTCAGATTGGATTTAAATCTCAGCAAGTTCACCAAACTAATAACAATTCAACAACTAATGGGGCTTATGCAACCATTGGCTATTCATTTAATTAGTAGCCCAACTTTAGGAAAGATGCAAAATGAGTAAAACTAGAATTGCTAAATTATCAATATTGGCGCTTGCCATTTTTTCCTTTGGAGTGTCTGCGGCAGAGCGAGTACTTGAGGATTCCCTTGTTTATGATGACCCAACAGTTTCAAGGCCGGGAAAATGGAGTGGCGGTGTTTCGTTAGATTATTTTGCAACTAAAAATAATACTACGGTCAATGATACTCAGGGCGGAACTCATAGCGCAACTCAAACCTTATACCAGCCGGGTGGAAGTATGTTTGTCGGTTACGGAGATTTTTCTTTAATGGGATCATATCGCCAAGGCACAGTTGATATCAATGTTCCAGCAGGTGGAGGTTTGACCAGTGCAAGTACTGGCAATGAAACATATAAAAATACTGAAATTGATGTTCGTTGGCTGGCAACGCCTATAGCAATGAAATATTTTGTCCCATACGCATTAGTAGGATGGGAGAAGATTAATGCATCACAAAAATGGAACGTGTATGTAAATGGCGTGCAAGAAGATAATATTACTAGTGCCCAAGGATTTGGCGCAGGTTTGGGCGGCATTATTCCTTTGACTGAGAAATTTGGTGTCCGATTAGATGTACGAAATTTTTGGGTAAATGTTAAAACTACCTCTAATCTATTTACTGCCTTCAATTCAACAAAAAACTCAAACGATACTCAATTTACCGCAACTGGCTATTACAACATTACAGAAGGACTTAATGTGCAGTTGGGATTAAAGACCTCAAGCATTGTTAATACTGGAGTGTATGCCCAACTAGGTTACACATTTAGATAATTTTTAACCTTCTAATATTAAAGCGTGACCTTAATATAGGGCCACGCTTTTTTATTTTTTTAATTACTTAATGCTATTTAAAACATTTATTTTCACTGTGTTATTTTCGGTTGCGCTTACATGCGTTGCTGAAAATAAAGCGTTAATTATTGGAATAAGCCAATATACCGAAGTTAGTAATCTTAAATTTGCAGATGCTGATGCGCTAGAGTTTTCCCAGCTACTTACAAGCTACTCGGGCTATGATAAAAATAATGTAAGAGTTTTGTTAAATCAACAGGCAACAAAAAAAAGAATTACTGAAGAAATCTCAAAAGTTATTGAAGAGAGTAAAAAAAAGCCCTTTGATAATTTTATTTTTATGTTTGCGGGTCACGGTGTGGAGGGAAAAATTAAGCGTGTGGGTGCTAGTAAAAAAATGGAAGAAATGGATACTAATATATTTCTAGCTCCAACTGATGCGTCTTTAAATGAAAATAATTTTTATCAATCTATCTCAAGTAACGTTGTAACAAACGAAACATTTATCAATAAAGAATGGCTCGCTAAGCAAATCGCTTCAATCAAGGCTAAAAATGTTTCAATTCTTTTAGATTCTTGCTATAGCGGTAATAAATCATTTTTTAATTTATTAGAAACAATTATTTCTAATTCTTCATCACTTAATTTAACTTTATTTTCTATCAATAATTCTGCTCTTGAAAAATTCTTTCTATCCGTAGCGCTTATATTTATTAATCCATTTAAATCTATAGAGATTGATACATTTATTACAGGAACTCCGCGTGGTTGTTTAGGAATATCTTTCAATACAAATTCGCCTATCATAAAATTTTCATGGATAAATTGACTTTCTCCTTGATATATTTTTATTATAACTTCTGTCTGATTATCTGCTTCAGTTGTAAATTGCTTTATCTTATTTGTTGGAATTGTTGTTCCACGATCTATTATACTTATAAATTGGCCCCCAACTGTCTCCACTCCAATTGATAATGGAACAATATCCATTAATATCATTTGATTGTTTAATAATTTATTACCATATAATGCTGCTCCGAATGAAACTGCCGTTAATGGATTTATTATATATGTATATTTCTTTTCATAAAATTCTTCTATTGTTTTTTTCATAAATGGAACTTTAGATGTTCCTCCAATCAATATTACATTATCTATTTCTTCTCTCTTTAAACTCGATATTTCTATAACCTTTTTTATTGGATTTAATAAACGATCTTTAAGAGGTGTGAGGAGTTCTATGTATTTTTCGTGTGTTATACCTAAATCATTTTGGTCTGTAGTTGGAGTTGTTGTATCAATATCCGATAATCTTATTTTAATATCTTCTATCTTTTTAATATTATCTTCTGTTTTATCCCATCCAAAATATTCAAATAATAGATTGTTAATATCTTCACCACCTAATAAATTATCACCACTTGTAGCAATAACTTCATATATATCTAATCCATCTTCATCTTTTGTTGCTGTTAAAATAGATATATCAGTTGTTCCTGCGCCAATATCTACAACCATTATATTTTTATCAAAATTTTTATTATAATGATAATATGTAATACATGCACTTGTTGGTTCATTAATAATTCTAAATAATTTCATCCCAGATAATGTAAATGCATCTTTTGTAGATTGTCTTTGTTTTTCGTTAAAATATGCCGGAACAGTTAAAATAATTTCATAATCTAATAGGAGTCTTTCTGAAATTAAATGTTGATCAATAATCTTTTTAATTTTAGATAATAAAAATGATGTTAATTCTACGATGGAATATTCTTTTTCATGAACTATTATATTTTCTGTTGACATTCCAATTAATCTTTTTAAATTTCTTATGACAATCCATTCTTTATCATTAATATTTAATACATCATTTCCTGTTACAACAATCGAGTTGTTGATTGCAATTAAAGATTTAATAAATGAATTATCTTGATTATCTTTTATAATTGTTAATTTATTATTATGATAATAT
>CAINFN010000046.1 GCA_903848125.1 uncultured Bacteroidota bacterium | reverse complement strand
TGTTAAAATTGAATTTGAACTATGGTTGCTTTTATTTGTTCAAAAGGAATAAGTAATTCTTGCACAATTGCTTTCTTACCTTTTCCTTCTGTCCATTCTATTGTAATATCTTTCTCTGTTACTAATTTTAATATTCCTTCCTTAACATTTTCATCTAAAAAAGTAACTTCTACTTTTCGTCCTATATTTTTTACATACTGACGATTTAAAAGTAGCGGTTCGTCAATTCCAGGTGAAGAAACTTCTAATGAAAAATCTCCTTCTGGAAACCAAGCTGCTTCTTCCATAATTCGGTATAATTTCCGATTAATGAAAGTGCACTTTTCAATAGGCAGGCCTTGGTCGCCGTCCAAGAATATCTTAATATTATTGGTAGGCTTCACTTTAATCTGAACACAGAAATAGTTGGGCTCCTCTTTAAGGAGTTGCTCCAAAATTGGATTTACTAGGTCTATGATCTCGTTTGCTTGCATACTTAAAAAAGTAGAAGGGAACGATTTCGTTCCCTTCACATTTTCTTCTATTCTATGCCAAAGGTAATAAAACAGGATGAAATATCCCAAAAATATTGCCAAGCGCCTTATTTTTGCAGTATGATGAAGCTAATTATATATGGAATGTTGATCTACTTTTTATACAAAGTAATATTCCAAGTGGTAGTGCCAGTAAGCAATGGCGTAAAGACGGTAAGAGCCAATATGGAGAAAATGCAACAACAACAGGCAGAAGCCATGAAAAAGGCACAACAAGCCACCACAGCAAGCACAAATGTGCCTAAAAAAGAGGTTCCAATTGAAGCAGAATACATTGATTTTGAAGAAGTTAGGAAAAAATAGAGGGAAGAAATAGAGCCTATAAATAGACCTCGATATCCCTTTCCACCCGCATCCCCTCTTTTAAGTGAAGCACTTTTAGCCCTACCGATTCCGCGGCTATGATATTAGGCTCATTATCATCTATGAAAAGGGTTTCTCCAGCAGTCAGCCCTTCCTTTTCTAATAAATAAACAAAGGATTTAGGATCAGGTTTACGCATACCCATTTTGTGAGAATAATAGGGTGTCTTAAACAAAGACTCAAAAGGATAATGAGCCACTTCCTTTTCAAATTGAGGTAGAAAATGATCGCAATGAATTTGATTGGTATTAGAGTATAAAAAAGTATTGAAGCGAATATTGTTATCCTTAATCCATTGAATACTATTTTTTCTAAAGCCAACTAACAATGCATTCCATGCATAAATAATTTGTTCGTTGGTCAAAGGAAGCTTTACTAAACCTCTCACTCCTTCACAAAATGTTGGTTCATTTATAAAACCCATTTCAAGATCTAAAAATAATTGATTCGATTTGTGTAAAGTAAAATGATTGTCTATCCCTTCAATACCAAGAGATTCAAAGGCCGCATTCATTTTTTTAAAATCAATGTCGTATAAGACATTACCTAAATCAAAGATTAAATTTTTTATAGCAGCCATTTACTTTACATTTATTTTTTAAAGAGGAAGTTCGGTAGTTGTTTTAATTTCATCCATTACAAATAAACTATTAATGTGTGCCACCATGGGTAGCACGGCTAAGCGTTCCTGATAAAATTTATTGTAAGACTCGACATCTTTGGTGACTAATTTTAAATAATAATCAAAGCTACCCGACACCAAACTACAAGAAGTTATTTCAGGAAATTGTGCAATGGTTTTTTCAAATTCAGAAAAGTGTGAACGGGTTTGTTTGTCTAAAGTTACCTGGCAGTGTACCACTAAACCAAGGTCTAATTTTTTTCTGTCCAGCAGGGTAACATATTTTAAAATATACCCTTCTGCTTCTAGTCTTTTAATACGATCATGCGTGGGGCTAAGGGATAAATTAATGGCAGCGCTAATGTCTTTAAGCTTTGCTAGTGAATCCTTTTGTAGGATTTTTAATATAGACTTATCAATAGGGTCAAGTGCCATAGAGAAATAATTTCTGTTTTTGCTTTAAATTCTAGTGTAAAGAACGTTATTTTATTGTATTAATCCAAAATTACAAGATATTTTACTGAATATTACCATTATTAAATGAATATTTTCTTTTAATCGATATTTGTACAGAAATAAAAACAAAATATCATGGTTATTGGAGTTCCAAAAGAAATTAAGATTCAAGAGTATAGAGTGGGTTTGACACCAGAAGGTGCGGATGCACTTACAAGACAAGGTCATGCAGTGAATGTTGAAACTAAGGCAGGTCTTGGCTCTGGATTTTCTGATGAGGCTTATATAAAAGCAGGTGCGACAATTTTAGCAACAGCTAAAGAAGTATACGGCATTGCCGAAATGATTATTAAAGTAAAAGAACCATTAGCGGTTGAATACCCATTAATAAAAGCGGGGCAGATATTATTTACTTATTTCCACTTTGCCGCTTCTAAAGAATTGACAGAAGCCATGATGAAATCATCTGCTGTATGTATAGCTTACGAAACCGTTGAATTACCAGACGGTTCATTGCCTTTATTAGTTCCCATGTCGGAAGTAGCTGGAAGAATGGCAATAAACGTAGGCGCTTATTATTTAGGCAAACCATTTGGAGGAAAGGGGAAATTATTAGGAGGTGTCCCAGGTGTTAAGCCAGCCGAAGTTTTAATTATTGGTGGTGGTATTGTGGGAACGCAGGCTGCTAAAATGGCTGCAGGTTTAGGAGCCAATGTGACCATCATGGATACCAACTTAGCTCGATTAAGGTATTTATCGGATGTGATGCCAGCGAATGTGGTAACACAATATTCAACCGTGATGGCCATACAAGAAAAATTACCAAGTACCGACTTAGTGATTGGGGCTGTTTTATTACATGGTGCCAAAGCTCCGCATTTAATCAAGAGGGCAGATTTAGCTACTATGGAAGCCGGGTCGGTCGTAGTGGATGTAGCAGTAGACCAAGGTGGGTGTATTGAAACTTGCAAACCCACTACGCATGAAAATCCAGTTTACATGGAAGAAAATGTATTGCATTATTGCGTAGCCAATATGCCGGGTGCGGTTCCTCAAACATCCACGCGTGCCTTAACGCAAGCTACTTTGCCTTATGCATTAGCCATTGCCAATAAGGGATGGGAAAAAGCATGTGTTGATAACGCTGCTTTAGCAAAAGGTTTAAATATTAAAGCAGGAAAAATTTTACATAAAGGCGTAGCCGAAGCTTTTAATGAATAAGTGATTGTTTTTGGTGTTGATAGTTAAAGACCTGGTTGAAAAGATCAGGTCTTTTTTTTGTGATTTTGATCAGTTGACTAAAATTAATGATTTAATTATTTTATGATTCACTTATTAATCGTAATTTTACGATTAATAAGAAAGTATGGCACTCTACACTGAAAAAGACGAACAAATAGCTTTGCTAGCAAAAGCAATGGGACATCCAGCCAGGGTAGCCATTATTCGATTGTTGCTAAAAAAGCAAACCTGTATTTGTGGAGATTTAGTAGATGAACTACCGCTTTCTCAAAGCACCGTTTCGCAACATTTAAAAGAATTAAAAGAAGCAGGTTTAATTCAAGGAGAGATTACTGGTGTAAAAACTTGTTATTGTATTGACGAAACCAATTGGAAAAAAATTGGAAAATTATTTGATGGCTTATTTAATACTACCTACAAATCAAAAACTTGTTGTTAACAATATAAAATTGAAATTATGAAAACAGAATTAGAATTAAAAGAAATCGTAAAAGCAAAATACAGTGAGATTGCTTTACAAGACAAAGAGACCAATATGTCTTCTTGTTGTGGGGCAGGTGGTTGCAGTACCGAAATTTACAATATCATGTCGGATGATTATACCCAATTACCAGGCTATGTGGAAGGGGCTGATTTAGGCTTAGGCTGTGGCTTACCTACCGAGTTTGCTAAAATAAAAGAGGGAGATGTAGTGGTAGATTTAGGATCGGGTGCTGGCAATGATTGTTTTGTAGCTAGAAGAAGCACAGGGGCTAATGGCAAAGTCATTGGTATTGATTTTACACCAGCCATGATTGAAAAAGCCAGAGCCAATGCAGAAAAAATGGGTTACCATAATGTTGAATTTAGACAAGGTGACATTGAGCATATGCCCATCACTTCTAATATTGCAGATGTGGTGGTGAGTAATTGCGTATTAAACTTAGTGCCTAATAAACATGCGGTAATACAAGATATATTTAGAGTTTTAAAACCAGGTGGTCACTTTAGTATTTCAGATGTGGTTTTAGTAGGTGCTTTACCAGAGGGTTTAAGAAATGCTGCAGAAATGTATGCAGGTTGTGTGTCCGGAGCCATTCAAAAACAAGTATACTTGGAATTGATTGATGCGAATGGTTTTGAAAATGTAGTTATTCAAAAAGAAAAAGCCATTATTATTCCTGATGATATTTTAGTGAATTATTTAAACCCTGCAGAAATTGCTGCTTTTAAATCTTCTCAAATGGGTATCTTTTCAGTAACCGTATTTGCACAAAAACCAAAAGCCGCCTGTGTGCCAGGTGCAGGTTGTTGCTAAAAAATTGGATAATAAGCTCAGGAGAAATTATTCGAATTAAAATAATCTTTAAGAAATACTTTTAAAAAATAAAAAATAGTATGAAAAATATTTTAGTATTATGTACAGGCAATAGTTGCAGAAGTCAAATAGCCCATGGATTTTTAGCAAGTATGACAGCGGGTAAAGCCAATGTTTATTCTGCTGGCGTGGAGACACATGGTGTGAATCCAAAAGCCATTGCTACCATGAAAGAAATTGGTATTGATATTTCTCAGCATACTTCTAATAATATCACCGAGTATTTTGGGGTAGATTTTGATTATGTGATTACCGTATGTGATAATGCTAAAGAGCGTTGTCCTTATTTCCCAACTAAGGCAGTTAAGCTACATTATAATTTTCCAGATCCTGCCAAAGCCATTGGTACAGAAGCCGAAATTAATGAGCAGTTTAGGGTGGTAAGAGGAATGATTAAAGATTATTGCGAGAATTTTGTTCAAGAAAATATAAAATAATTTTTTTTAAATACGTAACATAGGTAAAACTAAAAAGCCCCTCGATTACTCGAGGGGCTTTTTTATACTATTGAATTAAGTATTAGAAAATCAATTTAACACCTAATTGACCTTGCCATCTAGAGCTAATCGGATCTAAAGTATAGTAGTTCCCTCCAACTCCAGTTGGTTTAATAAAGTTAAATGTTGGTGTGTATCCAGTTGATGGAGCACCAGGAGCTTTACCAGATGCATCCGTTACAAATTTTAAGAAGTTAACAGTGTAGTTGTTTAAGTTAGTAACAAAGTTAACATGTCCCCATTCGTTATTAAGTAAGTTTAACACGTTAAATACATCAAGGCTAATTTGTAAAGCTTTCTTAGAATCTGTTTTGCTTAATTTAAATTCATGCATCAATTTCATATCTAAATCATGTACCCAAGGAGTACGCATTGCATTTCTTTCAGCATATTGACCTTTTCTTGTTTTTAAATAAGGGTCATTGTCAACAAACTTAAAGAAGTCAACCAACTGATCAAATCCAGAATAAGTTACTGCACCTGTTGAATTTTTTACGTCTGCAAATTTGATTTCAGATACAGCAGCTGGAATGGCAGGCAAAGGCGCGTTAGAACCATTACCAAATGGCGCTGATTGATAAATTAAACTATATGGATTTCCAGAAGCACCTGAATAAACAAATGCAATAGAACTAGAATTCATTTTGCTCCAAATAAAGTTGCTTGAAAAAGTAGCAACAATTCTATGACGTAAATCAAAGTTTGAGTAAGCCAATGGAGAATTACTTGGAACAATGGTTGGATTCACGTTATAACTACTTTCCCAAGAGTTACGAATACCGTTTGTAATGTCCTTACTTACACCATATGTATAAGCAGCACTCCAGTTGATGTTTGCAAAGTATTTACCTACAGCAACATTTGGAGTTGATTTAGATAATTGAGCAGTAAGGTTGTAGCGATACCCTTCGCTTGTATTGGTTAAAAAATACACGTTAGAGTAATTACTATTATACTTTCCACCTACATATACTGGAGTTTGAGTTGGTCCACTTGTAAAATAAGCAACAGAATCTTTAAGGTTAATTTGCTCATACTTTACATCATAGATAGTTTTAGTATATAACACATCTCCAGTAAATTTATATCCATTACCAAATTTATAATCCACCGCTAAACTACTTCTCCAGATAGTTGGTAATTTAAAGTTATTATCAAATACATCCACCTCTCTAGTAGCACTTCTTGAAAGACCTCCGTATTTAGTTACGGTATCTCTTAACTTATCAGTGTTCATTGCTAAGGGTACTGCTACTCCAGCAGCTGGACCATTCCAGTCTATATTACCATAAGTATTTCCACTTAATGTATAAGCATAACCATACCAAGCAAATGGTACTTTACCAGTAAATATTCCTGTTCCACCTCTAATGATCACTGATTGATCACCATTCACATCATAAGTAAATCCTATACGAGGAGAAACTGAAACGCGTGAAGGAATTTGATCAGACAATTGACTAAAAGGAGTTGCCGTATAAGTTGGATTAGCAGAAACATATCCAACTGAGTTGGTTGAATTTAAACCTGCATCAATTTTAGGTTGGCTACCAACAAAAGAGTAATCAAATCTTACCCCTGGGCTTAATTTAAATTTATTATTTACAGTAATCTCATCTTGAAAATAAGCACTAGTTAAAGCTACAGAAAAAGGATTAGGAGGATTATTATAAATAGACTCTCTCGTTCCAGTCATGGTTGGATCAGTCATATATGCTCCACGAATACGACTTGGATTATCTGCTAAGAAACTATTTAAACCTCTTGAATATTCTATACGACCATTGAACGAATTGATGAATCCATAATTTAAATTATAAAATTCATTGTGCGTTCCTAAAGTAATTTTATGAATTCCTTTAGTAATAGTCATATTATCACTCAATTCAAAAGTAGATTGTTTCAAGTTGTAAATTGACGCTTCTCTCCAAGTACCTAATGTAATTCTACCGTTATCTATATCCATATACGGCGCCAATACACCTGGGAAATCTCTGTATTCATGCACATTGATATAACTAGCATTGAACTGATTACTTACATCGTTACTCAATTTTGATTTAAGTTCTACTGTTAAGTTTACGTTTTTAGTATATTGAGTAAAATCAGTTGATCCAAATTGAAAGTTGGTTGAAGAACGCTCTAAGTTATTACCACGACCATTTGTATAAATAGCACGTAAGGTTAAAGTATTTTTTGGATTCAAATTAAAATCTAAACGGCCAAATAATTTATCACTTTTAGTGAAAATGGCATAAGCACCCATATAACTTCCTGGATTATAACCATACTTGGTTTGAAGTTTATCTACTATTTGTTGTGCTTCAGTTGCTGTAATGGCAGCACCCGGATCACCAATATTATAAGAAGTAGGCTCTTGACGATCTGTTGTTTCAAAATTAATAATAAAAAAAGCTTTGTTTTTAATGATTGGCCCGCTTATCGTTGCACCTTGTTGATTATCATGAAACATATTTCCAATGCTTGACTTTAATCCATCAACACTTTTACCCATTAAGTTTTGATCACGACCATAACTATAAACACTACCATGGAAATCATTGGTTCCACTTTTAGTTACCGCATTTACGCTACCACCTGTAAAATTTCCGAATTTAACATCATAAGGTGCTAATTGCACTTGTACTTCTTGTATCACATCCAAGCTATATGGATTCGTTCTTGTTCCAGAACCTGCTGCTCCAGATTGACCACCACCACTTGTACCACCGGCTGAGTTACTAAATCCAAATGCATCGTTATTAATAGCACCATCAATAGTTAAATTGTTATAACGGAAACTACTTCCAGCAAATGAATTATTATTTGACTGTGGTGTTAATCTTGTAAAATCACTTAAGCTTCTTCCTAATGTAGGTAATGCATTTAATTGTCTTGAACCAATAACAGTTCCGCCCTCTACTTTTTTACGACTACTGGTACTGTTTACAACTACATCAGTTAATTGATTCACTTTAGATGATAAAATAATATTAACATCTGGATTTACACCAAGTGTTAAAGTAACATCATTGTAATCTTGATCTTTAAAACCAACAGAGCTGATTTTAATAGAGTAAGGTCCGCCTGGTTTTAAGTTAGGCGCTACAAATAAACCTTTCGAATTAGATTGAAAAATTACCGTTGCACCAGTGGGTACGTGGGTTAACTTGATAGTTGCTCCTGCAACAATCTCATTTTTTTCATTGATTACACGTCCGCCTAAAGTTGAAGATGTTTCTTGTGCAAAAACGCCAATAAAACTTAACCCTATGATAATAGTTGATAAAACCTTTTTCATTTTTTTCTTTGTTTGAGGTACAAAAGAAACGCATAATGAATTGTTAAAGGCTTAATTCAAGTTACCAAATTGTTATGGGTATGTTACCGAATTGTTATGGGTATGTTACCGAATTGTTACGTCCTATTTATATTGACTTAAATAACTGATTATTAATATATTAGATATAACTAAAAGGACTATTGAATTTCAATAATAGTATCTGGACCAGTTAATTTCAATCCACTGGTTTCAATTAAAATACCATTGGCTCTAACACTAAATGGAAGATTAACCGTGGTGCCCATTAGTACAATTTTAGTTGGCTTTAATTTACCTGGTAAAAACAAAGCAGCATTTTTTATTGGCGCTAAAATATGAACATATACATGCTTCGCATCTTGCGTGGTCACACCCCAGGATTGTGGGGCTAATGGACCTCCCCTCGTGCCATAAACACTCGCACCATATTGCTTCACCCACTTACCTACTAAAGCCAAAGTATCTGTAAATTCTTGTTGAATTTCACCATTGGCCATGGGCCCAACATTCAATAATAAATTAGAATTACGACCTGCAGCACCTACTAAAGTATGAATGATATTATTAAAAGATTTATAGTTGTGGTCGTTGATTCTGAAACCCCAAGAATCATTCATAGTAATACATGATTCTATCGGCAAAGCAGAAGCGGTTTGAAAACTTAAACCAGAATTATTTTGACCTGGTAAATCTTGTTCAAACATTTGAAAGTCTTCCCCTGGAATAGGATCTAAATGGTGGTTGTTACCAATCATACAAGCCGGTTGTAACTTATGTATTAGACTATAAATTTCATCATACTTCCAGTTGATGCGAGAGCTTCTATCTGCCGAACCTTCTGGATTGGTTTGATCCCAATGTCCATCAAACCAAATACAAGAAATATCCCCATAATTAGTAAGTAGTTCAGTTAATTGACCTTTCATGAATTTCAAATAGGAATCATAATTACTTTTTGCAGTTCTTCCTGCTTTTTGACCTGTCCTACCCGTTTCACGAGGATAGTCATCTCTATTCCAATCCAACAATGAATAGTAAAAACCAAGTTTAATACCTTGTTTTTTACATTCTGCAGCCAATAATTTTAAAGGGTCATTTTTGTAACGGGTGTTGGTAATTTTCCAATCAGATTGTTTGGTGTCCCAATTTGAAAAGCCATCATGATGTCTTGTTATAAGTACAATGTACTTCATACCAGCATTTTTTGCAGTGCTTACCCATTTTGCTGCATCAAAATCAACTGGATTAAACAATTTAATTACTTTTTTATAATCTACTTTATTAATTCCTTTGGTTTCCATTACCCATTCTCCATCTCCTAAAACACTAAAATCTCCCCAATGAATAAACATGCCAAATTTATTATCTTGAAAAGTGGTTCTTGCTGCTACATTCGCTTTGGTAGGTGTATAGGTTTGTGCCTGTAAGTTTAAAGCAAGAAAGCATAGAATAGATAAAATATATTTTTTCATAGTCAAGATTTTATAAAGAATTGTATTTGAAAGATAATGATTAATCTAAATGAAAAACACTGTGCAAGTCGCTAGTGCCTTTAAAGTTAACATCTAAATCCTTAATGATGCCATCTTTCACGTCATATACCCAACCGTGCAAATGCAATGGTTGTTCTCTTTTCCATGCATTTTGAACAATAGATGTTTTACCTAAATCTTGAACTTGTTCAATCACATTTAATTCAACCAATCTATCTGCTCTTAATTTTGTGTCTTTTAAAGCATCTAATTCTTTAAAATGTAAACGATACACATCTTTAATGTGACGAAGCCAATTATCAATTAATCCAAACTGTTTATTTTCCATTGCAGCTAAAACTCCTCCACATCCATAATGGCCGCAAACAATAATATGTTTCACTTTTAATACTTCCACCGCATAGGACAAAACACTTAACATATTCATATCGCTATGAATGACCATATTTGCAATATTGCGATGCACAAAAATATCGCCCGGTAAAGTGCCTGTAATTTGATTGGCAGGCACTCTGCTGTCCGAACAACCTATCCATAAATATTCTGGATTTTGACTGTTGGCTAATTTTTGAAAATAGTTGGGTTCTAATGCCAATTGATCGGCCACCCACTTTTTATTATTCTCTAATAATTTATTATACGATTTTTCCATACAAGATTAAAATTAGGCAATATTTTGGATTTTGTTTAAAGTTTAAACAGCATTAATAGGCCCTTTTATGCGATTTAACTTAATTTCATAACATGAGTATACTTATAGAATGTTTGGGATGGATTGCTTCTATTTTGATTGTAGGATCCTATGCCTTAAATATTACCGGAAAAATAGATGCCAAAAGCAAAACCTATGTAATTGCCAATATGGTAGGGGGTCTGTTTTTTGTTGTAAATACTTATTATCATCAAGCTTACCCATCCATGCTGGTTAATATTGTATGGGTCATTATCGCGATTGTCATGATCATTAAAAAAAAGACACAAAATTCTCAGGATCATAATGCTTAACAGTATTATTAAAAACATGCAAGAAAAAAAATTTAATACTGGTTTATTGTTTATCCTAAAATGGATATTGATTTGTTTATTGGTGGCATGCTTGGTAGGATCAGCCACTGCGCTATTTTTAATTTCATTAGATCGAGTAACCTTATGGCGCTCCTATCATATTTGGATGGTGAATTTTTTACCTTTTGTTGGTTTGGCAATTGGCCTCACTTATCATTATTATGGAGGTGAAAGTAAAAAGGGCAATAATTTAATAATAGAAACACATCAGACCGCTGAGGCAGCTCCTAATTCAAAAGTCATTCCTTTACTAATGGCGCCACTTGTTTTTTTTAGCACCCTGCTTACACATGTGGCTGGTGGCTCTGCTGGAAGAGAAGGAACAGCAGTACAAATGGGTGGGGCCATTGCAGATCAATTCACTCAACTATTTAAACTAAGTGCTGCCGAAAGAAAGACCATATTGATAATGGGAGTGAGCGCAGGTTTCGCTGCAGTGTTTGGCACTCCTTTGGCTGGGGCCATTTTTGCTTTAGAAATAATGACATTTAAAAAAATAAAGCTTGAAAATATTATTCCAAGTTTTGCTACCGCATTTGGCGCGCATTATATTTGTTTAGCATGGCAGGTAAAACATACTGTTTATTCTATCCCAACTATTCCAGGTGTTTCATTAAGTAGTATGTCTTGGACCCTGCTTGCTGGATTAATTTTTGGATTAACTGCATTCGTTTTTACTTATACTGGAACTTTATTTGAACGCTTATTTTCAAAAATAAAATTTGCACCATTGCGTCCTTTCATTGGCGGTATATTCATTGCTTTATTTATTGTACTAGCAAATTCAACAAAATATATAGGATTAGGTATTCCTTCCATAATAAATGCCTTTATTACGCCTGCTGGTAATTTTGATTTTGCTTTAAAAATTTTATTAACCAGTTTTACTTTAAGTGCAGGCTTTAAAGGTGGTGAAGTAACCCCGCTGTTTTTTATTGGCGCTACTTTAGGAAGTATTTTAATTTGGTTTATCCCACTTCCTATGGCTTTATTAGCAGGAATGGGCTTTGTGGCAGTATTTGCGGGCGCAACACATTGTTCCATAGCCTCTATAGTAATGGGTATTGAACTTTTTGGAATGGAGGCTGGCGTCTTTATTGGACTAGCAAGTGTCGTGGCTTACTTTACATCTGGTGTTAATGGAATTTATAGTGCTCAGCTAAAAACTGGTACCAAATATGAAATATACAATTATATTAAAAAGAGTACTAGGCTTTAAAATAAAATTATAATTTTTATTATGATCGTAGGATAGGTCGTGTTAAACAAGTAGGACCACCGCCACCTTTTACACTAATTTCTGCTCCTTCATATTCTATTACTTTGCAACCGGCTGCTTCTAATCTTGATTTGGTAATGGGATTGCCTTTTACCATTAAACATTTACGTGGAGCCAATGCTAATACATTGCAGCCCATGCTATCAAATTCTGATTCAGGTACTTCCACCAATTCATATCCACGTGCTATTAATTCATTTCTAAAAACAATAGGAATCAATGGCGAATACACAACAGCTAAATTATTGTCAACCGGACTTAGTACAGACATCAAATGAAATACATCAGCAGGTCCTCTATAATGTGGCATTGGAACCGTAATTACTTCAACCCCTAATGGATTTAATAAAGCTTTTACTTGTTTAATACCTTCTTCATTGGTTCTATAAGTATGTCCCACTGCTAAGGTTTTCGAATCCAACCAGGCCACATCACCGCCTTCAATAGTGCCGGGCGCGGTAATCACGCCAAGTACAGGAATACCTTGGGCTTCATACGCTTTTTGTTGTGCGATAGGTTCATTTCTTCTTCCCTCTTTTCCCATATTGCAAATGATCATCCCTTTGCTGGTAGCAATGGATGCATCTCTACAATAAATAGAATCCATATTCACAGAATCATCTTTAGGAAAATAAAATATTTCAGCACCATTGTCTTTTAAAATTTTTTCAAACGACTCATATTCCTCAAATGCTTTATCAATGATTGGTTTACCTAAATAATTTAATGCCTCCCAATGTTTGGAGACATGGGCATCATTAATAAATGCAGCAGCTGCTTTTTTTATAAATAAGGAGGTTAATTTCCCTGATTCTGAATGAGCACTCATATTGTTATTTTATTTTATCCCGTTTCAAAACTGCAAATACATAAATGGGTACAGCGCATATGGTTAAAAAGAAGCCCCAGAAAACTGTCTCCTGTCCTAATCCCAAGAATATCCATAAACAAAAAACGAAAGTTAAAGAAGCCAATAATAGCGTAGTTACTAAATACTTAGTTGATTTAATAGGTAATTGAAAGCGCATAAGCACGTAGGCAGCAGTACAAAAAAAGTAGGGAATTAAAATAGTTGAAGTAGTCATTAAAATTAAAAATTTAAACTGTTCTACTAAACCTTTAGTGTAATTCATACTCATGAATACCGAAACAAAAACACTTGAAATAACCACGCCTAAAACGGGTACGCCTCTTTTATTTTTTTGTGTAAATATTTTGGGAACCAATTGGTCTTTTGCAATCGCATAAGGTAATTGTCCTTGAATTAAAATATATCCATTTAAGGCTCCAAATGCTGCAATGGCAACACCTGCGCTAACCCAATACTGCGCTCCATGTCCCCAAATTAAAACAGCCGCATCTGCAAATGGCGTTACACTATTTTTTAATTGTGCTGCAGGAATCATTCCCATAATACTTACCGTACTTACGATATATACAATAGTAGCAATCAATGTTCCTAAGGTGGTTGCTTTGGCTACCGTAGTAGCTGAATTAACAACACTTCCCGAAGGGATGGTGGCACATTCGATACCCAAGAAAGCAAAAAATGTCAAAGTAGTAGTGGCAGTGATGGCAGCTATATTGGAGGTGCCACTTGAATTAAAAGGAAGAAAATTTTGCCAATGGATATAAAACAAGCCAACTACTCCAATTAATATGATTGGTACAATTTTTAATATGGTAGAAATTAATTGAACTACTCCCGAAGTAATAATGCCCAAAGAATTAACCCAGGTTAAAAACCAAATGGTAGCTAAACCTGAAACAATGGCCAATACTGGATTGGTAGCTAAGGCTGGAATAAAAGTACTAAGTGCGCTAATAAATGAAACCGTGATGGCTGCATTGGTACACCACACCGATACCAAATAACCAAAAGCAACAAGAAACCCTGCAAAGTCACCTAACCCTTTTTGAGTATAGGCATAGGGACCGCCATCCGCCGCAGGCATCATTTTACTTAATTGAGCAAAAACTTTTGCAATCAAAAAAGCACCTATAGCAGAACAAACCCAACCTATTAAACTAATACCACCAAAGCCAGCTAATGTAGCAGGCAACATAAACACACCTGCCCCAATCATATTGCCAACGACCAATGAGGTACTTGTCCACAAGCCTAATTTATTTTCAGATGCTTGTGTCACTAAATAAATCTGTTGATGATATTTTCAAGTAATTCTTGTTGCCCGCTTGTGGCGGCGGGTTCACCATTTTGAATGGCAAGTGCTTTTAAATCTTCTAAACTTAATTTTCCTTGTTCAAATTCTTTTCCTTTCCCCGTATCAAAAGAAGCATATCTATCAGTGCGTATTTTTTTGTAAGCAGATTTTTGTAAAATGGCATCCGCTGTAATTAATGCACGTGCAAAAGTATCAATGCCGCCAATATGTGCATGAAATAAATCGGCAGGATCAGTTGAATTTCTTCTTCGTTTTGCATCAAAATTAATTCCACCTCCTTGGAATCCACCTGCTTCAACAATTATAAGCATCGATTCTACCAATTCATTGATATTGGTAGGGAACTGATCTGTATCCCAACCATTTTGATAATCACCTCTGTTGGCATCCATACTGCCTAACATACCTGCATCCACTGCTACTTGTAATTCATGCTGAAAAGTATGACCTGCTAAAGTAGCATGATTTACTTCGATGTTTAATTTGAAATCATTTAATAAATCATATTGACGCAAGAAACCAATAACTGTTTCGCTGTCATAATCATATTGATGTTTGGTTGGCTCGCATGGTTTAGGCTCTATAAAAAAAGTGCCTTTAAATCCATTCTTTCTTGCATAGTCTTTTGCTGTATGTAAAAATTTTGCCAAATGCTCTTTCTCTCTTTTCATATTGGTATTCAACAAAGACATGTACCCTTCGCGGCCTCCCCAAAAAACATAATTTTCTCCGCCCAAGGCAATCGTTGCATCCAATGCTCCTTTTACTTGTGCAGCAGCATGTGTTAACACCTGAAAATCTGGATTGGTAGACGCCCCATTCATATAACGTTTATTGCTAAACACATTGGCAGTGCCCCACAATAACTTTACCCCACTCGCGTCTTGCTTTTCTTTCAAATAAGCAGTAAGTGCTTGTAAACGTTTGTCATTGTCATTCACGTCATTGGTAAAGTCAACTACATCCACATCATGAAAACAATAATAAGGCAACCCTAATTTAGTAATGAATTCAAAAGCAGCATCTGCTTTATCTTTTGCACGCGCTACCGCATCAATGTTTTCATTCCAAGGATAAATAATAGAAGGCTCTCCAAAAGGATCGGCGCCATTGCCTACAAAACTATGCCAATAGGCCACTGCAAAACGCAACCACTCTTTCATTGTTTTACCAGCCACTATTTTATTTTCATCATACCAACGATAACTTAATGGATTGTCGCTATTTAAACCTTCAAACTTGATGACACCAATGCCTTTAAAATATTCTTTGTTTCCAAGTAGTACTGACATACAATTTATTTTTACGTTTTTATTTTTTTAATTATTTAGCAATTGTTTTTCTAATTGATTTTTCCAATCATTATAAAGCGCATCATATTCTTTAGATTTAGTAGGCGCTATAATTTGTAGCGGTTTGAAATCAGAGAAAGCCTCTGCTGCATCTTTATATATGCCTGATCCGATACCTGCCCCAACAGCAGCCCCCACACTTCCGTCCGCATTGTATAACGCCACAGGCACACCCGTTACATTGACAAAGGCATTAGAAAATATTTTACTTAAAAATAAATTAGCATACCCAGCCCTTATAATACTTGGTTGCAAATTATTTTCACGCATAATATCTAAACCATATCTAAAAGCAAAAGCGATGCCTTCTTGTGCTGCATTAAAAATATGGGCAGCCGTATGTTTATTTAAATCAATGCCTGAAAATTGCGCCCCTAAAATTTTATTATTAAAAATTCGCTCTGCTCCATTTCCAAAAGGGAATATTTTTAATCCTTCGCTGCCTGCCTCAATAGTAGCTGCTGCTTGATTCATTTGATTGTAATCATAGTTAACCCCTACCATTTTTTTCACCCAACTATTTAAAATGCCTGTACCATTGATACATAACAACATGCCAATGCTGTTGTTACTTGAAGTATGATTCACATGCGCAAAACTATTTACTCTAGATTGCTTGTCGTAAGATAAAGTATCCCCTACTCCATAAATAACCCCCGAAGTGCCTGCCGTGGCCGCTACTTCGCCCGGTGACAATACATTTAAGGAGAGTGCATTATTAGGTTGGTCTCCTGCTTTATAAGTAACGGGGATGCCGGCTTTTAATTGTAATAAATTGGCAACCTCCTTTTGTAATGACCCATGATTACTAAATACATCTTTAATGGCTGGGAAAAATGAAGCATCAAATCCAAAATAAGTCAATACCGATTTTGAAATTTCTTTGTTTTTAAAATCCCAAAATATGCCTTCTGATAAAGCAGAAATGGTAGTGCTAATTTCACCTGTTAATTTCATAGCAATAAAATCACCAGGCAACATTACTTTGTGAATTTGTTGATAGATAGCAGGTTCATTTTCTTTTACCCATGCTAGTTTAGCAGCAGTAAAATTTCCTGGGGAATTTAATAAATGTGCTAAGCAATGTTCATTTCCAATTGCTTCAAATGCTTTATTACCATACTCCACCGCACGACTGTCACACCAAATTATACTATCTCTTAAAACGTTTTGATTTTTATCAACTATCACTAAACCGTGCATTTGATAGGCAATGCCAATAGCGACAATAGATTGAGCATCATAATTTGTGGCTACTTTTAAAGCAGCTGCATGCAACTTTAAAATTCCTTGTTGCACTTGCTCCCACCAATTGTTGGGTGATTGTTCGGCCCATCCAGTTTGCTTTGATATAATTGCGTTTTCGGTATCTGGATATTGTACCGTGACTAATTTTTTTTGTGTAGCAGCATCAACTAATGAAAATTTGATAAACGAAGTGCCTATGTCTATTCCTAATAAATACATATAATATTACCCTTTAGTGTTCAGCTTCCCAATTAGTTTGGCAATTACTGTATCTAAAACTAAGAAATAAATGAGTAGTAATTATTTTTCCCAGCCGGTATCTTTAAGGGCAGGGTCATTCTCTTTCTTTAAAAAATCTGCTTGAGAAAGCGAGTCAGCCTTCCACTCTAAAATTGCTTCATCGGGTACCATTTCAATAGGAGTTTTCCAAGAGGTAGAAGTTTCATTGTAGGCCAAATTAGATTGGGAACTATAGCATGAAATAATAGACCATCTAGGGCTATCTGATAAATTGGCTTCAGAACGATGTAAAATATTACTATGAAAAAATAAAGCGTCCCCAGCTTCAATCTCTACATAAACTAAGTCCATGGTTTTCAATGCATTATCTACCATAACTTGGTCAGCACCCACTTGTTCTCCAGCAAAACCATGATTTACACGGCCCAACTTATGTGACCCTTTAATGACCTGAATACATCCATTTCCCTTATTGGCAGGAGTTAATGCAACCATGACACTTATTAATTGATCAGGAAACATAAACTGATTCTTATACCAATACCCATAATCTTGATGCCACTCCCAAGCACCACCCACTTTAGGTTCCTTTTGCATAAGTTTAGAATGAAAATGACAAACAGGTGCCTTACTATCTATCAACTGAGCCACCCCGTTTACCATTTTCTCACTTCTGGTTAAATAGCCAAATATGTCATTGCCAGGGGTAAACCATAAGGAGAGTTTTGTTTTTTTACCTGTTTGGTCGTTTAAATTAAGCGCGTTTTTTGCCATGGCATTGTCTTCTAAAGCAGTTGAATACATCTTAGCCACTTCGGATTGGCTACAAAAGTTTTTTACAATCACATATCCATCTTTATGGTAGGCATCAATTTGAGCTGGCGTTAATAAGAATTTTGACATAATAAGCTTGTTTAATTTTTAAGATCTGGGCATATAAATATATAAAAGTTAAAGACACAAATTATTAGTTGAAGCTTAATTTTTTATTTAAATTGAGGAAGTAAAAGTCAAAAATGAAAATTACTAGAGAAGCCATTGAACAAGCAGAAAAAATAATTAAGCCTTATATACATCAAACCCCTGTGCTCACTAATAAGAGTATCAATGAGCTGACAGGAATTGATTTTTATTTTAAATGCGAGAACTTTCAAAAAATAGGTGCTTTTAAAATTCGTGGAGGCATGAACGCAACACTAAGTTTAAATGCAGCACAATTGAAAAATGGAATTGCCACCCACTCTTCTGGCAATCATGCCCAGGCATTGGCTTATGCCGCAAAAACCTTAGGCATTAAAGCTTATATCGTTATGCCAAAATCTTCACCACAAGTAAAAGTAGATGCGGTAAAAGGATATGGAGCCGAAGTTATCATTTGCGAAGCCAATCAAGCTGCAAGAGAAGCAGCATTAAATAAAGTGGTAGCTGAAACTGGTGCAGAATTTATTCATCCTTATGACGACTACCGTGTCATTACAGGACAAGCAACTTGTGTAAAAGAATTTATTGAAGAAGTGCCAGCGCTAGATGTAGTGATTACACCAGTAGGCGGTGGCGGATTGCTTTCAGGTACTTGTTTAGGTGCTCATTTTTTTAAACCAGGCTTACAAGTATATGCAGGCGAACCGGAAGGTGCAGCGGATGCAGTATTAAGTATCAAATCGGGCAAAGTAGAAAAAGCACCCTTCATTAATACGATTGCCGATGGATTAATGACCACCTTAAGTGAACAAACGCTGGCTATTATTAAAGAATATGTAACTGATATTTTACTTGTCACCGACGAAGAAATTATTGCTGCTTTAAAATTAGTATACGAGAGAATGAAAATAATTGTAGAGCCAAGTTGCGTGGTACCTTTTGCTGCAGCTATTAAAAATGCACATTTATTCAAAGGGAAAAAAGTAGGTATTATTTTATCAGGCGGCAATGTGGACTTAACTAAGTTTGGCACTTGGTTTCCAGCAAAAAACTAAAATTTTCAAAATAAATAAAAAAAATGAAAAAATATTTACAACCTTTATTAAGTAAATTAATCTTATCCATAAGTTTTATTTTACTTTGTACAATTTCTTCTTTAAGTCAAGTACTATCAAGTGAGATAACGAAAAGCGCTCACTTTGATTATTCCAAATTAGCATTAATTGATTCCACTGTCAATAAATACATTAGCAATCACTGGCTGGTAGGATCAACAGTAATTATTGTCAAGGACAATAAAGTAGTGTACCATAAAGGTTTTGGTTTTGCCAACGAAGCTTCAAAAAAGCAAATGCCAAATAATGCCATCTATCGCATTATGAGCCAAAGTAAAGCCATTACGAGTTTGGCAGTATTACAATTGGTAGATCAAGGAAAAATAAACCTAGATCAAAATGTGTCCGATTTTATTCCTACTTATAAAAATCCAAAAGTACTTTCTCATCTTAATACAAACGACACCACATATACTACTATCCCTGCAAAAAGAGAAATCACTATTCGTGACTTATTTACACATTCTTCCGGTATTGATTATACAGATATTGGTAGTGCAAACATGAACGCTATCTATACAAAAGCAGGAATACCTTCTGGCTTAGGTTATTTTAATGCAAGCTTACTAGAAAAAATGACTTTACTTGGAAAATTGCCTTTAGCACATCAGCCAGGTGAAAAATTTACCTATGGTTTAAATTCTGATCTATTAGGTTGTATTGTTGAAATAGTAAGTAGGCTTTCGTTAGAAGCGTATTGTCAAAAAAATATATTTGATCCATTGGGGATGAAGGATACTTATTTTAATGTGCCCGCTGCTAAAGCCAATCGAATGCCTACAGTATACACTGAAAATGCTACGCATCAAATCATAGAATGGGGGCCAACGGATTTTAATATAGATCCCAAATACCCTTTAATGCAAAAAAGCTATTTTTCAGGTGGTGCTGGATTGTCATCGACTGCTTTTGATTATGCCATTTTTTTACAAATGATATTGAATGGAGGAAAATACAATGGCAAACAAATTATTTCTCCTCGTACTGCCGCTAATATGATTAGTCCTCAACTTGATTTTAAATACAATGGCCTAGATGATTTTGGTTTGGGATTTTCTATTACTTCAGAAAAATCAGCCAACTTAAATCCAAGAAACAAAGGCTCTTTTTCATGGGGTGGTTACTATGGCACCAGTTATTTTGCCGATCCTAAAGATCAATTAATAGTATTAGTCATGACACAGCACAAACCAAATTCACATGGAGAATTAGGAGGTAAGATTGAAAGAATTGTATACGGAAGTATGGTAAAATAAATATAGCGATGTTACGCTTCTAAGTTTTGCGCCAGCTCTAATTTGCTCCATTTTTTAGTTTCTACTATCCAGTCCGCTGTATGTTCTGTAATATTCATAAGAATATCCCAGGCTTGTTGCATCAATACTTTTTTTATGGCAGCGCTTTTATAATTTTTATTAACTTCTATTTTACCCACTATTTCTCCATTTAATAAATAGGCTGTTTTGTTGAATATCTTACCCACCACTTTTTTATTTTTTCCAAAAAAGCAATCTCCAATTAGAATTCCAATTACTTTTTCTTGTTGTGCATCCAAAATCATCATGTTTTGAATATAAGCTACTGTTTCATTTTTCTGATTCTGAATTAAATACATGATTTGATTGTTTTAATATAATTTTTAAAATAAATTATATTTGATTGGTTGGAATATTTTTCATTAGTATATCTACAATAGCCTCGGTAGAATGAGTTAGTTTAAACTTAACCTTGTTCTCGCTGTCTATCCACTCTGTAAAAATTTGATTAAAATTGGAATCTATTTTTTTAATTACTTTAACTCCTAATTTTTTCATAGCCTCTCCATTACACTCTTGTTCAAAATGATTTAAAATAGGGATACTAAGTATTTTTTTATTTAAATACATGGCTTCCGCTGGTGTTTCAAACCCACCCGCCGTCACTAATGCATGGCATCTTATTAAGCTACTTGTAAAAACTTTGTTATCAATGGGATAAAAAGTGATATTGTTATTACATGTAATTTGAGTCACTTCCTTTGTAAAAACTTCAAAGTGAAATAAGGGAAGCGCTAAAAAATAGGGCGTTAAAAAATCAATGGAATACTGTGGTAAATATACTGCAATATGGCCGTCATCTCTGACTTCTGCATGAACTACTTCATCCTTTATAATAGGATTGTAAATGTTTTGGTCATAGGATTCAAAATGTAAACCTAAGTAATCGGAGCTTTTTACAAATTTATCTAATACTAAATTTCCAATTGGGTTAAAAGAAGTAGCTCTAGGTGTTAATTTACTTTGGAAACTGGCTTGATGACCAAATTGGACACTTTTTTTCTTTTTGAAACTACATGCAAGTGATGTAATAAATTCAAAATCATTAATAATAACATCGTATTTTTCTATGGGTAATGCTTTGGCTTCTTTATAGATATTAAAACCTAGCGATTTAGAAATTTTACCATAATCCATTCCTCCGGTACTCTTGTAATGCAAACTCACCCCCTTGCTCTTATATTTAATAGGTAAAGAGGAATTTAACTGTGAATTAGAACCGCTTAAAAAGAAATCAATTTCTCCATACTTTTTTAAATAAGGATACAATTGTTCTGCCCTACTTAAATGGCCATTCCCCGTACCTTGTATGGCATAAAATATTTTCATGAATCAAATAATTACATGGAAACTTGAAAGGCCACTTCCTTAGTAATAACACTCAACTCCTCTTTCAAGTTGATGATTTTATTTTTGCTCACTATTTCGTTTTGATATTGCTTTGGATCGTAATGGTATAATTTCCAAGCATTATCGTAGTATTCCAATGAAGTTAAATTTTCAATCCAATCGCCACTATTTAAATAGGTTACACTTCCTTTTTCAGTAGTGATAACTCGTTGCTGCGGTTGATGTATATGACCACATATTACATATTGGTAATTGTTTTCAATGGCTAATTCTGCTGCAATTTGTTCAAAGTTATTAATCCAAGAAACAGCCTTCTTAACACCATTTTTAACCTTCTTACTAAAGCTCATTTTTTCTTTACCCATTATCTTCATACACCAATTAAGGACACTATTGATAAGAATTAATAAGTCGTAGCCATACCCACCTAATTTAGCAATAAATTTTGCACCGCCTTTGGTTGTTCTATCAAATACGTCACCATGAAACACCCAGTTTTTTTCACCATTAATTTCAAAAACAATTTTATCGGTTAACTGAATATTGCCCATTTCAAAATCGGCATACTTACGTAAAGCTTCATCATGATTACCTGTGATATAAATTACTTTAGTATCCTTGCTGGCCATACTAAATATTTGTTTGATTACTGCCATATGGCTAGCCGGAAAGTAACGCTTGTTGAACTGCCAGATATCTATAATGTCCCCATTTAAAATGAGAGTTTTAGGCTTAATACTCTTTAAATAATTCAAGGCTTCTTTTGCTTGACAACCAAAAGTGCCTAAATGTAGGTCGCTGATGATGCATATTTCCATTGGTCGCTTATCCATGGGAGGTAGTTTGTGTAAATAACGCACAAGTAAGTAACTTCAATGTATCCTCATTATTAACTTAAGATTAATAAATTATGACCAGAATATTACTTAATCCAATTTTTGTAATTTTACAACGAATTTAAAGCTCCATGAAAAACAATTACATTCCAAGAGACATAAGTTGGTTAAGTTTTAATGCCAGGGTATTACAAGAAGCCAATGATCAATCGGTCACCTTAAAAGACAGAATCAGATTTTTAGGCATCTTTTCAAATAATTTAGATGAATTTTTCAGAGTTCGTGTAGCTACCTTAAAACGTATGGTGGAGTTACTTGAAAAAAAGAAAAGCCTAAATATAGATATTCTAGATTCTCCTCATCTCATCTTAGACGAGATTCAAAAAGTAGTTTTAAAACAACAAAGTGAGTTTAATAGAATTTGGGGGAATATTAATAGAGAATTGATTAAAAGAAAAATTTTAATTATCAATGATCGAAAATTAAACAATGAGCAAAAAATATTTGTCAAGGATTATTTTGATAATGTAGTTCGCCCATATATCATTCCGCTGATGATAGAAAATTTACCAGAATTACCTTATTTAAGAGACAAAAGTTTATACCTAGCTATTGTGATGAGAAATAAAAATGATGCGTATCATGAAAAATTCTCCTTAATCGAAATCCCTTCTAAATCCATTGGACGCTTTGTTATTTTACCTTCCAGTGCTGGAACAAAATCAATTATTTTATTGGAGGACATTATTAAGTTTAATTTACCTGTCATCTTTTCGCATTTTAAATTTAACCAATTTGATGCGCATGTATTCAAAATAACTAAGGATGCAGAAATTGATTTAGATCAAGAGGTTGGCATCAACTTTGTTGAAAAAATTTCCAAAGGCGTTAAAAATAGAAGAAAAGGGAAACCAGTTCGTTTTGTTTATGATAAAGACATGAATGCCGAATTACTTGATTTCTTAATTCAAAAATTACACCTTACAAGAAAAAGCAGTATAATTCCTGGAGGTCATATTCATAATTTTAAACATTTTATGGATTTTCCAGACGTGCTGGTTGAAAAACAAGATAGGCCAAAGCCTTTTGCGCATCCTGCATTTAAGAAGAATAATCAGGTATCTGAGGTAGTGCTTCAAAAAGATGTACTACTTCATTTTCCATACCATAGTTTTGATCCGGTCATAGACATGCTAAGAGAAGCTGCGATGGATGATGATGTTATATCTATAAAAATAACAGCTTATCGTTTGGCAAGCAACTCTAAAGTAATCAACGCCTTAATTAATGCAGCAAGGAACGGCAAAAAAGTAACTGTATTTTTAGAACTTAAAGCCCGTTTTGACGAAGAAGCAAATTTGGAATGGAAAACAGCTATGGAAGAAGAAGGTGTGAATGTTTTAGTAGGCATTCCTAATGTCAAAGTACATGCCAAAATTTGTATCATTCAAAAAAGAGTAGCCAATAAGCTCATTCAATATGGATTTATCAGCACAGGTAATTTAAATGAGAAAACTGCACGAATTTATGCCGATCATTGCTTGTTAACTGCTTCTAGGCCACTATTATTGGAAGTAAGTAAAGTATTTACTTACTTAGAAACTTGGCAAATGGGTGACAAGCCTATTGGCAAAACTCGCAACTTGTTGATATCGCCTATTAACATGCGTAATACCATTATTCAGTTAATCAACAATGAAATAAAATTTGCTAAACTAGGTAAACCAGCTAAAATTATTGTAAAATTAAATTCCTTAAGCGATCATTTACTGCTAGATCATTTATACAAAGCATTAAAAGCAGGTGTAGAAGTTCATTTAATTATACGTGGTATTTTAACCTTAAAAAAAGGTATTGAGAAAACCAAAATCAAGTTGAACGCCATAAGTATTGTAGACCAATACCTCGAACATGCGCGTGTAATGATTTTCCATAATAAGGGTAATGAAAAAGTATATATTTCTAGTGCCGACTGGATGGTTAGGAACCTAGACCACCGTATCGAAGTAGCTACCCCTATCTTAGATCCTCGTTTGAAAAAAGAACTTATTGATATTATTAACATCCAACTTAAAGACAATAATAAAGCTAGAATTTTAGATGAGCATTTAAGTAATAATTATGTACCTTCCGTACACAAGAAAATCTACAAATCTCAAGTAGAAACTTATCATTACTTAATTGGTAAAAAATTATAAAAATTGATACTCGCAGCAATTGATATTGGTAGCAACGCAGTAAGATTGCTTATTTGCGGGGTGGTAAAGAAGGGAAAAGAAGTTGAATTTAATAAACTATGTCTTTTAAGAATTCCTGTACGTTTAGGATTTGATGTTTTTGAAAAAGGGCATATTGGTGGTCAAAAAAAGAAAATGTTGATCAATACCATCAAAGCTTTCAATAATTTAATGAAAGTGTATGAGGTAGAACATTATATGGCTTGTGCAACAAGTGCCATGCGCGATGCAGAAAATGCAAAAGAGATTATCAAAGAAATTAAGACCGAAACAAGCATTGAAATTGAAGTCATTACCGGCGAGCTGGAAGCGGAAATTATTTACGAGAACCATATTGCAGAATTGTTAGATAAAGATAAAAGCTATCTATACATTGATGTGGGCGGAGGAAGTACTGAAATTACCTTGTATCATAAATCTAATGTAGTAGTTCAAAAATCTTTCAATATTGGTACCGTTCGTATTCTTACAAAAAAAGTAAAAGACGAAACTTGGGAGGAGATGAAAGATACTTTAAAGGACCTATCCAAAAAATATAATAATGTAATTGGAATTGGATCTGGAGGTAATATCAATAAATTATTTGCTTTGAATGGTAATAAAGATGGAAAATTTATTAGTGCCGATAATTTAAAAGAAATTTATAAGGAAATGGAGCCCCTTTCGGTAGATGAAAGAATGCATAAGTATACCCTTAAAGAAGATAGAGCAGAAGTAATTGTACCTGCACTTAGTATTTACAATGCCATTTGTAAATGGGCGGACATTGAAGAAATATATGTACCTAAGATAGGTTTGGCAGATGGACTCATACATCATTTGTATGATATGGTGGAACACGAATAATACAATCAAAAAGGGATGGAGGCTTTTAAAGCAGCTGTAAGGTTTTCAAATTCATCTGTAGCGTTATTACAAAGTATAAGCAATGTTGTTTTTGGTTTTAAAAAACGAATGATGATGGTTTTATAACCCGGGTTATCTCCATTGTGCCAAACAATGTTTTCTTTAGGTCTTAATTCCCAGCCAAATCCATAATTTGAAATAGTTCCATTGTTTAAAACCATTGGCTTATAAGCTTCTGCTAAGGTTGATTGACTAATTAATCTATTTGAATACAATGCTTGATCCCATTTTAATAAATCTTCTGCGGTAGAACTTATCCTACCTGGCCCTTTTCTATTACCTAACCAAATGGTATAATTAGAGGAGGGGAATGAATCAGCTCTTATATATGCTTTTTTGTCCTCAACATAAACATGTCCTAAAGCAAAATTTTTAATGGCCGCTTTTTCTTCCAAAGTTCTTATAGCTGTACTTTTCATTTTTAGCTTATCAAAAATTTCTGTCTTACAAAATTCAATAAAATCTCTGCCGCTTACTTTCTCAGTAATACTTCCTAAAAGAACATACCCTGTATTACTATATAAGTATTGAGCGCCTGGCTCAAACAATTTAGGCGGTGCATATTTATTCAAGTACTCAATAATATCTTTATTGCCAGCCACTTTTGACTTGTCCCAATTTTCGTCCATAATGGTTTGATAATCTGGTAATCCGCTGGTATGGGTAAGTAATTGCCTAATGGTAATGCCTTTGTAGGGTATGCTAATATACTTTTCAACTAAATCATCATAATTTAACAATCCTTTTTCATGAAGCATCATAATGGTCATAGCAGTAAACTGTTTGCTCACCGATGCCAATTCAAAAATGGTACTTGTATTTAATGGAGTTTGATTTGAATAATCCCTAAAGCCATATGCTTTTTCGAATTTTATTTTACCGCTTTCTGCTATTAATACTACCCCACTGAATTTATTTTTAGTTACTAGGTTACTAACTACCTCATCTGCTTTTTCATAATTTATTTGCCCATAAGAATAAAGGTTACAAAATAAAAAAAGAATTAAAATAAAATTAGGAATCAAAAAAGCTGCACCTGATTTAAACTTTGTCATCATAAAAATTCAATTTGAAATTTGGTTTATTTAAGTTTTAACCCTAGTAAACTTAAATGTACAAATTATTTTGCAAGCAAATATAGCTTCTTGTAAAATAGGGCCTCATCCATTTCAATTACATCACCTGGCTTCATAGCTTCTATTTTTATTTCTTCAATGGATGTTCTAATTAAGCGAATACATTTGTGGTTAACGGCTGCCACCATTTTACGTACTTGATGAAATCTACCTTCGGTTAAAGTAATCTCCAACCAGCTAGTTTGCACATTTGGGTGTAATGGATTTTCTACTTCAGCTAAACCCATTGGCTGATTGACTAATTTTATCAAACAAGGCGTTGTTTTATAAACGGTTCCATTGGGCGCACTGATTTCTATCCCATTGGCCAATTTTTTAATGGTATCAGGTACTACTTTATTTTTTACTTGCACCAAATAAGTTCGAAGATGAGGTACAACAGCTTGAAATAAAAGCTTTGTTATTTTTTTATTGGTTGTTAGCAATAAAATGCCTTCTGAATTTTGATCTAATCGTCCTATTGCGTGAGTGCCTTCGGGAAAAACAAAGTTTAATTTATTTAATAATGGAACATCATGAGAACTCACAAATTGAGAAACCATATTGACTGGTTTATAAACAACAAAATATCGATGTGGCTGCATAGCGGCAAATTACTTAATATTGCATATGCAACAAGCTTCCAAGGATCCTTTACATGGAAAAACACTCGAAATAATCGTTACTGAGCTAGTAGCCTATTTTGGCTGGGAGGATTTGGGGCAACACATCCCTATCAATTGTTTTAATAGCAATCCAAGCATTCAATCCAGTTTAAAATTTTTACGCAAAACCCCCTGGGCAAGAACCAAAGTGGAGCAATTGTATATAAGAATGATTAAAAACTAAGTTCATTTAATTGCTCAGTAGGGTTCATCATATAAGTAATCATCGTATTGTCCTTCATTAGTTCCACTACTCTAAATCCTTTATACGGCGTACCCCAGTTGCCTCCAATGTGCGCATCAAATATATAAGGTACTTTTTCAACCATTTTAAAGCCATCTTGATCATGCTCATGTCCATGAAAAACAGCTTTTACATTAGGATACTTTTTAATGATGTCAAATACTGCAGGGGTATCAATACCATTGGCAGTCCATTTTGCTTGAGGAATATGAATAAAAATCAAACAATTTTTTTTGTCTTGATGCGCTTCTAATTTATTCGCCAGCCAATTTAAATCAGGAGATACATAAGTACCTTGTTCATTGGAGGTATCCCCTAATAAGATGGCATTGTTTTTTATTGTAACATCATGATTTAAAGGAGTACCCCAAACTTGTTCCCAATAGTCAGAAGCAACCATATCATGATTTCCTCGCGTAACATAATAAGGCATATTTAAACTACCCAGTTTGGACTTCACTTGTGGTAAAAAGCTTTTTTCATTGTGTATTAAATCTCCATTCATTACACAAAAATCTAAAGGACTGTGTTGATGAAATAAATTAATGTGCTGGGTAATGGTGTCCATCATTTGCTCATAGGGTGTATTGGGTTGACCATAATGTGCATCTGATGCCACTATAAAACGCAACTGAACTTGCTTTTGATAAAGCATCACTTCCTCAGCGCTTAATTTTGAAATTTTTCCGGTAAGAAAAAAAGCAGAAGCCAAAGAGATGTTCTTAATAAATTTTCTGCGAGAATCAATGGGAAGTTGGTTGGTAGTCATACAAAAATTATTATTGACTAAAAATACAAATTTTAAAACACTTCACCCAAGTTCATAAAAATTCCTTTGGAACCCCCTTGACCCATCCCATAGTCAATGGCTATATTAGTATTGGAGTGTTTATTTAATTTAATTCGGATACCCGCTCCGTACCCAGGCAATAAAGATTGTATAGGTTTCCCTTGGCGCTCCGACAAGCTTTGCATATTGGCAAAAACTACCCCGCCTAAAAAACCATTTTCTGTAATGCCAAAACGATATTCCGATTCTGCATACATCAATTTATCTCCCCTAAATCTTCCTTGAATATACCCTCTACCAAAATTACCATAGGTATCTGATGCAGTAGCAGGTAAGTCTAAATAGGCTTGTTTGCCTGCAAGTGTGAAAATATTGTAAGACCAAAAAGCTAAAATATTTTTACTTCCTTTTAGGAAAGGTAAATACATTCTATAATCAAATAATAAAGTTTGCGAAGGGGCATCCGTTCCTAAAAAAGTTAAGTTATCTCTATAAATAATATTTAAAAAACTACTATTGGCAACAGGATTCACCAATGATTTTCTGGTATCATATAAAAGATTTAATAGCAACCCTACCGAATTGGAATGTTTTGTAAACCCATACTCATTAAAACCAACTACAGGTTTATTTTTTTTAGTAGTGTCTACTATATTCCAGTAGTAGTCTATGTTTAAGCCGGGGCCAAAATATAAATTAGGTGCAATTCTTTTCAAAAAAGATTGATGTAATTTCAAATAAGAATAATCTATACTATCAAGTAAATTAAGAGTACTATTTGAACCTAATCCAAAATCAATTTGAGGATATTTTAAATAAGACCAGTTGGTGGTGATATTGTATTGATTGTTATTGAGCCAAAGATTAGAAGCCAGCTGAGAAATAATTTGTTTGTTTTGGGTATATTTTAATTCCGAAAATATAATAGATTGATTGTCTTTTGGGTTTTTATAGGGCAAAATAATATCGGCATTAATTGAAGTAGCAAACCCAGTAGCTAAGCTATATTCCACACCAGGAACAAAAGCAAGATGATACTTGTTTAGCTTTTGATCCATCCCCCTAGGTTTAGTTATATTTAAGACGCGATAAATTCCATCTACAAAATCTACCATGGAATCTATACCTGGTTGTTTGTATAAACCAAGGGTGAATATATTTTTTTTATGTAGGGGGCTTTTTACTAGAGTACTATCCTGGGCATACCCTTTAAAAGAAAGAATGACAAAAAGGAGTATACTAATTTTTTGTAAATGAAGCTTCATATTTGAGGAGTGTAAACTGCTAATAATGATGCAAATATACTTATTTTAAAGCTAAGCCCTAAGTGCCTTTTCGAGCAGCCTATTTCCTAAAAAAAAGTTAAAGAAAAAATTATTCATTAAACCTTTATTAAACTCCTAAGTCCTATGAGCATTAAAACATATACGAATAACTTAAACCTATTTATATGAAAAAAATTAGCCTTTCCCAATTTGCCCTATTTATTGTAGTTGGGTTGATAGTAAGTTGTTCAAAAAGCGACACCCTAAGCACTTCCTTAAATAATACTGTGGTTGATAATAAAGCGCCTAGCAAATTACCTGTCGTGGTTGTTATTGACCTATGCAGCAACTAAACTAGCATTTGGAACCAATATCGACCCTACTAATTTGCTCAATTATGCCAATCAATCCAAACCAACTTATATTTTAAAGGACAACACAGGAAATAATGCCATTACCAATCAAAAAGCAACCTTAGGGAGAGTCCTCTTTTATGATAAAAATTTAAGCACAAATAATACCATTTCATGTGGAAGTTGCCATAAACAAAACTTTGCTTTTAGCGATACTGCATTAGTGAGCAATGGGGTGGAAGGAGGTTTAACAGTAAGGCATTCAATGCGCCTAATTAACACAAGATTTGCTAAAGAAAATAAATTCTTTTGGAATGAAAGAGCAGCTTCCTTAGAGATTCAAACAACTATGCCTATTCAAGATCATTTAGAGATGGGTTTTAGTGGTTTAAGTGGCAGAGGAAATATGTCAACTTTATTAGCTAAACTTTCGAAGATTAATTATTACAATGAGCTATTCAAATTTGTATATGGAGATACCATTGTAACAGAGTCTAGACTTCAAGAATCATTGGCGCAATTTGTAAGAAGCATCCAATCATTTGATTCAAAGTATGATGTAGGAAGAGCACAAGTAAGAAACGATAATGATGCATTTCCGAATTTCACTACTATTGAAAATACAGGAAAAAACCTTTTTTTAACACCCCCTGTTTTTAATGCAAGTGGGCTAAGAATTACAGGTGGTGTAGGCTGTAATGGATGTCACAATGCACCTGAATTTGATATTGATCCTAATTCAAGAAACAATGGAATCATTGGCATTGTTGGAAGCAATAATATAGAATTGAATGATACAAGAGCACCTTCTTTAAGAGACCTTACCAAAACAGATGGTACAGTGAATAGTCGCATGATGCACACCGGGGTTTTTAATAGTTTACGAGCAGTCATGGGCCATTACAATACTATCCCTGCCAATCCAAGAAACACCAACTTGGATGCCAGGTTAAAACCAAATAATGTTGGACAACAATTAAATTTAACCACAGACGAAACGGATGCTGTTATAGCATTTATAAAAACACTAGCCGGTACATCCGTTTATGTTGATAAGAAATGGGGTAATCCTTTTTTAACACCTTAAATAAATTTATAATTTAAAAACAAATTGGGGTGGTGTCTAAATACCTACTTAACTTTAGCACTTAAAATAAAAAATTATGCCCAATACTAAATCCTACGCAGCATTAAGTGCAACCACTCCTTTAGAAACCTATTCCTTTGATAGAAGAACTTTAGGAGCGCATGATGTTCAAGTTGAAATTTTATATTGTGGTGTTTGCCATAGCGATTTACATCAAGCAAAAAATGAATGGGGCGGTTCTGTTTACCCAATGGTACCTGGGCATGAAATAGTAGGAAAAGTAAGTGCGGTGGGCAGTAGCGTAAGTAAATTTAAAGTAGGTGATTTAGCAGGTGTGGGCGTAATGGTGGATAGTTGCAGAACTTGTAAGAATTGTCAAGAGAGTTTAGAACAATATTGTGCCGAAGGCATGACGGGAACTTATAATGCCAAAGAAAGAAATGGTTCGGGCATTACCATGGGCGGATACTCAACACAAATAGTCGTTGACCAAAGATATACTTTGCATGTTTCCCCTAAATTAGACTTAGCTGCAGTGGCTCCTTTATTATGTGCAGGTATCACTACTTATTCTCCCTTAGTATTTGCCGGCGTGAAAAGGGGAATGAAAGTGGCAGTAGTAGGATTAGGTGGACTAGGCCATATGGGTGTGAAATTCGCCGTTTCATTTGGAGCAGAAGTAACGGTAATAAGTACTTCACCTTCTAAAGAAGCCGATGCAAAAAAATTAGGTGCAACTCATTTTTTAATTAGCACCGATGCAGACGCCATGAAAAAATACAATAGTTATTTTGATGTCATCTTAGATGCCGTTTCTGCCAATCACGATTTTACAACTTATTTAAATTTATTAACTACCAACGGAAAATTAATGGTAGTAGGTCTTCCAATAGAATCTCCTAAAGTGCAACCTTTTTCTTTGGTTACCAATAGACGAAGTGTAATAGGCTCATGTATTGGAGGAATGCAAGAAACTCAAGAGATGCTTGATTATTGCGCCGAGCATAATATTGTTTCAGATATTGAAATAATAAAAATGCAAGACATTAACGAAGCTTATACTAGAATGCTAAAAGGAGATGTAAAGTATCGTTTTGTAATTGACTTAGCTAGCTTGAAAAGCTAATTACAAGTTTGATCAATTACTTTAATTTATTAGTTAAAGTAATTGATCAAGCTACTATTTCAATATTAAAATATTAAACTGTTTTTTTAGGAGGAAGTGCAAAGGCAGTAGCCTCGTGTGTAAAATTACCATTGTGCGCTCCGTCACAAAAAGGTTTATTTTTGCTTAAACCGCAACGACAAAGTCCAATGACTTCTCTACCCGCTAAATCGTATGCATTTCCGCTGCGATCTTCAATCGTAAAGTCACCTTCAACTTTCAATGATCCGTTATTGTTAATGGTAATTTTTGTAGACATAATTTGTATTTTAGGCTTCAAAAATAAGGGTTCTTGGTTAATCGAATTGGTTTGTTTTTAAATCCAGCCTCCTAGCCCGTGTTGGCCTTAAACAAATTGCTAAAAAATGAGTTTTTACAAGTAAATTTACACCCGCCTAATTGGTAAGCCTTATTCATACTATAGCCACACATTAGGTAACACAGATATAACAATGAAAGGATTTCAATTTAAAACATACGAAGCCCCAGATCAATCACCCTTTGATAGATTGTTTGAGATATTCAAGGAATTGATTGTGCATACCTCTGGTGATTTTGACGAAACCATTAGTTGGATGAGAGAACTAGATGTGGAATATAAATTGACCGACGAGAAATATACTATTGACGATTTTATTGAAGATTTAAAAAAGAAAGGATACATCAAAGAAGAAATAAAGCAAGACGGCACTGGAGAAACAAAAATTACTTCTAAAACAGAAAGAGCTATAAGACAACAAGCATTAAACAATATTTTTGGAAACTTGCAAAAAGCAGGGAAAGGAAATCACAAAACAAAAACATTAGGACAAGGGGATGAACGCAATGGAGAATTTAGAGCATTTAATTTTGGCGATAATATTGAAAATATTTCATTAACAGAATGTATTAAGAATGCACAAATTAATCTTGGCATAGATTCTTTTAATTTAACAGAAAACGATTTAGTGCTTGAAGAGACAGAGCAAAAGTC
>CAINFN010000045.1 GCA_903848125.1 uncultured Bacteroidota bacterium | reverse complement strand
ATGGGTAAATCACGATAAGACTGAATCCAAGTTTTATAGGTATTCCAAATAATGGCTTCACTGGTTGGTCGCACAATTAATTCTTCTTCTAATTTAGCTTCTGGATCCACCATTAATTTTCCTTTATTATTAGGATCGGCAATTAATCGGTAATGAGTCACTACTGCGCATTCTTTCGCAAAACCTTCGGCATTTTTCTCTTCCGCTTCAAAAAGAGATTTAGGCACAAACAAGGGGAAGTAGGCATTTTGGTGACCCGTTTCTTTGAACATTTTGTCTAAGACATCGCGCATATTTTCCCATAAAGCATAACCATAAGGTTTGATAACCATACATCCTCTCACTGCGCTATAATCTGCCAACTCCCCTTTAATGACTAAATCATTGTACCATTGGGAATAGTCCTGGGCCCTAGATGTTAATTCCTTTGCCATTGTATAAATCTTAACTTTTTATATTGTAACAAATCAAGTACTAAAAACGCTAAATTATTTTAAAATCTTGTACCTTTATACTAGCAAATGTATGCTAAATAAGGGGCATATAAAAACCTAAACTTTATCAAAATGAACACTAAAAAAGCGAACACTAATTTAAGGCTAATTGCCATTTGCCTAGTGGCTTTTAGTTTATTTGGAACCAGTTGCACTAGTTTGCAACAATCCGCCAGCATAGCTACGGACGATTTATACACTACACCCAACAATGCTAACAATACAATTGCTTCCAATAAGAAAGTAATTAGTGCTGAAAATTGGGGTATGCCCAACAAGGTTCAAAACTATAATTCAACTCAGCAAAACAATAGTACTAGTCAAAACAATTCCAATAATAGTCAAGGAGTAAATGCTGATAGTGAAGAATATCAAGACTATCAGAATTATCAAGATGATCGATATTTAAAATTAAAAGTAGCCAACAGAAATAGATGGAGCACTATTGATGATTGGGGCTATTGGAATGACCCACGTTTTAATAATGCCTTCTACCCTTCTTATATGGGATGGAATAGTTGGTACACTGGCTATTATGGCGCTTCATGGTATTACCCATTTGGTTCAAGTTTTTCATTGGGCTGGGGTGGATACAATCCATACAGTTCATTTGGATATGGCATGGGCTGGGGCTTTAACGATTTTGGTTATGGAGGATTTGGTTATGATGGCTTTGGATTTGGAGGATTTGGCTATGGAGGATTTGGTTATGGAGGATGGAACCCTTACTATGCTGGCTACTGGAACCCTTATCGCCCTTTTTATCCGGGTGGAGGTGGAGGACATCATAATAAACATGGTTTCGGAGGTGATATGCAACTACCCGTGGCTACACGCGCTATGCAAAATAGTGCTGTTGGATTAGGTGCTTATAGAAATAATAACAATTCAAATACGACGAATAACAATATAAGAAGTTCAGGCAATCAATCCTTCAGCACCAATTTTGGAGGCTTAATGAAAAGAGTAGTAAGCAACAATGCTAGTGTAAATAACGGAAACAGTTATGATAGACCTGCAAGATACTTTTCAAACAGTAATAATGCAAGTGCACCAAGCAAAGCAGTAAACAACACGCCTGCTACTCAAAATACAATTAGATCAAATAATTTTAACGGCAATAGTGGATTTAATAGCACTGGCACTTCCACATCAAGTCCTCGTCCATCAAGAGGGCACAACCTTTAATTATTATTTTACTTTATTTGGTAGCCTGTATTTTAAATAAATTACAATTATGAAGAAATTATTTTTATTGATCCTACTAGGGTCAACCTTAACCACCTTCGCCCAAGATCCAGAAGATGCTTTGAGATTATCTTGGTTTAATCCAAGTGGTACTGCAAGAAGTAATGCCTTAGGTGGCGCAATGGGTTCCTTAGGAGGTGACTTATCTGCCAATCATATTAATCCGGCTGGCCTAGGGTTATATAAGTCTAGCGAGATTTTACTAACTCCAAAATTTTTAGTACAAAACAATACTTTTAATTACCTGAACAATCATAGTACCAGCACCGACAATAAATTCAATTTTGGATCCATTGGAATTGTACTTGCAGAAGGTAAAAGAGTAAGAAATTGGACCAGTACCGCTTTCTCTATCACTTTTAATCAAATAGCAGATTTTTCTAACCACCTTAGCTTTAGTGGAATGAATAATAAAAGTAGTCTGTCTGAAAAATATTTAGAGGAGCTAATTTATAACAACGCAGATACCAATAGCGCATTAAGCAACTACATTTTTGGCAGCTCCCTTGCCTACAGAACTTATTTAGTGGATACCATAGCCAATGCAAAAGGCGCAGTGATAGGATATCAAAGCTTGGTTCCTTATTCAACTGGTGTAAAACAAGTTTATGACAGTTACACTTCTGGAAGTTACAATGAATTGGCTTTTGGCTGGGGTGGAAATATGGAAGATAAATTATATTTAGGGGCAAGCTTAGTTTTTCCTATGATCAATTACAGCAAATCACTTTATTACTCCGAAACAGACGCTACCAATAACACTAATAACGACTTTGCAGGATTTTCTATCAATGAGAATTTTACTTCAAAGGGTTTTGGTTTAGGTGCTAAGTTTGGTATTATATACAAGCCTGAATCTTATTTAAGAGTTGGTCTTTCGGTACATACTCCTCAACTTATTTCTTTCAAAGATTATTTAAGTGTAGAGATGACCACCAATACAGAGAAATATGCTGGTACTCAAACAGCTAATTCCGACGATTTAAACAATGGCTATCCAGGTGAAAGAGAATACACGGTGGCGACTCCATTAAAAACAATTCTTAGCACTAGTTACTTTTTTGCTTCTCCTAATAAGCCTACACAACCACTTGGATTTATAAGTGCAGATGTAGAGTGGGTGAACTACGCTGGCACTCGTTTTTACTCCAATACCTATGATCAAGAATCGACTGATTATTACAATGCCTTAAACAATACTATTAAATCTATTTATAAAAATAATGTAAACATTAAAATAGGTTCTGAGATAAAGATTGATGGCAACTGGATGGCTCGTGCAGGTGTTGCCTATTATGGTACTCCTTACCAAGACGAAACCATCAAAGCTTCTAAATTGGTTTTAAGTGGCGGTATAGGATATAGAACCAACCGAAATTTCATTGATTTAACAGTAATGAATAGCATGACTAAAGATGCTATTTTTCCTTACAGATTAGTTGACAAAACAAACTACTATGCTAACATGACTGGTAACCAATTCATTTTTAATATAGGTTACGGAATTAGATTTTAAAAAAGACAAACACGCTTCATAAAAAAATGTCCCGCAACGAATAATCGAAGCGGGATATTTTTTTGTAGTTACTTAATGCTAAATAAGCTTCTAGTTATTTTAAGTCACTTATTTTCAATCCTTGATTCACTTTAATATCATTGTATTTAATATTGATTTTCATTTGACCTAAATCCATAAGTTGCTCTGAAGCAATTTGTACCCCATTCACATTTTTATAGCCAGTATAATATTGTTGTTGCGTCATAGTGCCTCTTCCAGGTACTTCTTCAGATTTTGAAGTCTTTACTAATAAGAATGTTTTAGCATCATAAAAACGGTGTGCTACTTTTTTAGAAGGCGTTGTCACTTCCACATCAATAGCATCATTTCCGTTTACCTTTTCACCACCTACAATTTTTAAACCATAGCCTTTTGCAAGGTATATTTGCTCTGGTGCTAAAGAAGCAGACTCATCTAAGCCTTCTTTTAAATCATCGGTAATAGGCGCTTGTTGTCCTTGTTGAGTTACAGCGTATTTACCATCCACTACTGCTTGTCTCATAATAGCCATGCCACCCATTGACATCGTAGTAACTGAATTACCTGGAACTACAATAGTTTGTTTCATTTCTAAAGACTGTCCCATTACACTAGCCGTTCCTTTTAATTGTACATCTTTTAAGTTGTCTAATGCTTCTTTAGAACCTACCGCTGCAATGGCTTTTTCCATTAATGCTGCAGGTGTTAAACTTGCATCTGCTATTACTTCTGTTGGAGCAGCTACTTCATTGCCCTCCATATCAAAGTATTTTACTGGACCATATTTTTCTAAACCTTTAGCAATTTGTTTTGCATTACCTACAATCACAATATGCATTTTAGTAGGGTTCAATAAAGCGGTAGCCACTTCTTGCACTTTTTGAGCATCTACTGCAGCTAAATTGGTTAAGTATTTTTGATAATAATCTTCAGGCAAATGATTAACTGCTATAGATAAAGCAAAATTAGCAATGGTATTAGGGCTCTCTAAAGAACGAGCAAAACCTCCTGCTAAATAATTCTTCATTCGACTTAATTCGGTATCACCCACTTTAGTGTTACGAATAATATTTAATTCATTTAATATTTCTTGAATAGAGCTATCTGTTTTTTCGTTTCTCACAGAAGCCTCTGCGCTAAACATACCTATTTGTTTGCTAGGAGATAAAGAAGAATAAGCGCCGTAAGTAAAACCATGCTTCTCGCGTAAGTTGGCAAATAACCTGCCAGAAAAACCTCCTCCTAAAATATTATTCATCACATTAGAAGGAATATCATTGGGTGAACCTTTTGATAAATTAACTGTAGAAGCCACTGCCACAACACTTTGTACAGAAGCGGGTCTATCCACAATAGCCACATAGGTGGTAGCAGGAATAGCTGGCTTCTCATAAATAGGCCTTGCATAAACACCCTTAGCCCAAGTGCCGAAATTCTTTTCTGCAAGCGCCTTTGCGTTGGCAGGATCAATGTCTCCAACAAAAATCAAATAAGCATTGTTCGGAATCCAATAGGTTTTGATAAAGTTTTTTACATCCTCTACTTTAACCCCATTCACCGTTTTTGTAGTGGTAATTTCTCCAAATGCATGATTAGCACCATAGACTAGTTTTTTCATTACATTATTAGAAATAGCATCTGCATCATCTTTACTAGATTCAATGCCAGAAATAGTTTGTTTTCTTACTTTTTCTAATTCATCTGCATTTAAAGCAGGATGTAAAATTACTTCCGCCATTAACTCCATTAATTTGGGGAAATTATTTTTTAAAGAGCTCGCCGAAGCGGACCCACTAGCGGTAGATAAACTACCTCCTAAAAATTCAACCGCTTCGTCTAACTCCGCTTTTGACTTAGTGGCTGTTCCTCTTTTAAGAAGTTGACCCGACATCTCGGCCAAGCCTGCTTTATCACCTTCTTTAAAACCTTCTACGTCTAAAGCCAAAGTAGCAGTGACTTTAGGCAATTTTGTATTTTTTACTACAAATACTTGTAAGCCGTTGGCTAAAGTAAATTTAACTGGGCTAGCCACTTGTATTAAAGGTGCCTTACCTGGCGCGGGTGACTTAGTTCTATCCACTGTTTGTGCCATTGAAAAGAATGGCAAACATATTAAAGCAATGTATATCTGTTTTTTCATAAAATTATTTTTTTGACGCTACGAATAGCCTTACTTATTTAGTTGTTTTTTCTTTTGGTAAATAATGAAGTACTACCCTATTGTCTTTATTCAAATATTTTTTAGCCACTTTCAACACATCTTCTCTAGTGACTTTATTGTATTTCTCTAACTCGGTATTAATTAAGTTGGCATCTCCAAAATACACTTCATTATTCGCTAAACTTTCTGCAATACCTGCCATGGTTGCTTTGCTATTAACTAAGTCGGTAGTAATTTGATTTTTCACTTTTTGAAATTCACGTTCTCCCACAAGTCTTAACTTTAATCCATTCACCACGCTGTCCATACTTTCTTCCAAGGCTTCTACTTTAACACCCATGTTGGCAACACTTAAAACAATAAACAAGCCATCATCTTCATTAAAGAAAGGAGCAGCTTGCGTGGCTACTGCTAATTGTTTGCTATCCACTAAAGTTTTGTTCATTCTAGACGAAGCTCCTCCTGATAAAATAGTAGATAGCACATTAAATGCATAATATTCATCACCCCCTTGCTTAGGTGCACGATAGGCATCTAATACGGCTGGCAACTGAATGTTATCATATATATTATCACGTACTTCCCCACCCAAAGGCGGCTCTTTTATACTTGGACGATTGATAGGTAAGGTACCTTTTGCAATAGGACCAAAATAAGCTTCAATTTGCTTTTTAAGTTCCACTTTATTGATATCTCCAGCAATAGATAAAACACAGTTATTAGGTACATAATAAGTTTTATAAAACTGAATGAACTCTTCTAATTTGGCCGCATTCAAATGATCCATGCTTCCAATAGGTGCCCATTTATAAGGATGTACTTTATAAGCTCTTTTAAGTATCTCCGTTAAGAAAGAACCATAAGGTCGGTTGTCCATTCTTTGACGCTTTTCTTCTTTCACCACTTCGCGTTGTGTATTCACACCCACTTGTTCAATTTTAGCATGCATCATACGCTCACTCTCTAACCAAAGACCAAGGCCTACTTGGTTAGAAGGTAATAATTCATAATAAAAAGTACGGTCTTGTGAAGTATTGGCATTTAAAGCACCGCCTGCATTGGTTACATACTTATCAAACTCACCTCTTTTAATATTGTCGGTGCCTTCAAATAATAAATGTTCAAAAAAGTGCGCGAAACCTGTTCTTGCTGTGTCTTCATTTTTTGAACCTACATGGTACAATGCCGTTACTGCCACCACAGGTGCAGAATGATCCTCATATAAAATAATTTTTAATCCGTTTGGTAAAGTATATTTTTCAAATTGAATAGTTTGGCTTTTTGCCGGAGCTCCATTCAAGAAAAAAAAACTTGCCAACAGGATTGTTCCTAATTTTTGCATACTTAAATTTTTAAATAAAATGTAATGAATATACCATCGTTTTAATGGCTCTATTATGGAATAAAAATACCAATATTTTTGGATGGATTTAGTTTCTATTATGTTAATTTCTAGAAATCTTATACTATTTTAATACTACCTTTTTTGGCTCAATACTAGCCGCGTTAAACCAGGTTATTGCTGGATCTCGTTTGAACCAGGTCATTTGACGTTTAGCATAATGCCTCGTGTTTTGTTGAATTTGATCTATGACCTTTTCCCTTGTAATTTTTTCTTCAAAATAGGCCTTCCATTCGCTATACCCTACTGTTTGCAATGCATTTAAATGCGCTACATTTTGCAAGCCCCTCACTTCTTTTTCCAAACCCTCTTCGACCATAGTCAATACTCTAGCATTGATTCTGTCATACAATTCCTCCCTTGGTAATTCTAAACCAACTTTTACGATTTTAAAAGGCCTCTCCACTGCTTTTTTATTTTGAAAGCTTGTAATGGAAGCGCCGGTTCCTAGCTTTACTTCCAAGGCACGCATCAATCTTTGTGGATTTTTTTGTTCTCCCTTTTCCCAATAGATCGGGTCTTTAACAGCTACTTCTTTTTGTAACCACCTTAGCCCTAATTTTTCATATTGTTGGATGATGTTTTCTCTAATAGAAGCATCTATCGCTGGAATTAAATCTAAGCCTTCGCAAAAAGCTTTAATGTATAAGCCAGTACCACCAACCATCACCACAGCTTCTTTTGTCTTAAATAAAGAAGTTGCTTTTTCAATGGCCCAGTTTTCAAAATAGGAAGCGTTGATTTCTTCGGTAACGGAATGGCTGGCAATAAAATGATGTGCTACTGCTTTTAATTCTTCTGCGCTGGGTCTGGCCACCCCAATATTCATTTCTTTATAACACTGACGTGCATCAGCAGAAATAATTTCAGTATTCAATGCTTTTGCTAGTGCAATGGCAAAATTAGTTTTACCTACTGCCGTTGGCCCCATTACAATATAAACAGTTTTGGACATACTAGATGGTAACTAAATTAAATTTGAAATAAGGTTTAATTAAATAAACACAGGATTGAAAATACAAACCACTATAAAAATTTCTAAAAAGCTTCTCCTTCAAAAAATTCAGAACCAGACTCGTTATCTTGATTGTTATCCTCTCCTTCAGTATCTTCGCTATCCTCCTCATCACTATCATCTGATGCGTCTTCTTCTTCCCCTTCTTGACCAAAACCCTCTTTGGCTTCAGCTAAATCATATTTTTCTTCGATGTCTGCAAATTTTTCTCCCAACAATCCCTTGGTTCCGTATTGCATGGGCCCCACTCCTTCTATTCTACTCACCATTGGATAGTCCAAACTCATATCCGCGTCTGCATTTTTAATGACTTGAATAAGCTCAATCAAAAAGGACCAGGATTTTACAAAATCATACAAGTAAATAAAATGCTGATTGGTATCAATGATTTCAGTACCTATTGCAGTGTCTTCCATTAATAAAGGAGGCGCTTTGTATTCTTTTTCATACACTTCCTTACTAATTTCACGACCTCGTTGCCAAGTATCATTGCTTCTAAAAAAAGTGGCATCATGTTTTTGATCAAATTCAAATGCCCTTAATATTATTTGATGCAGTTCCGCAAAATTTTGCGAATGCTTCACCAAAACATCTCTATAAATTGCATCATCTTCCTCCCAATAAACCCTAAATTTTAATACTGCCATTTTGGTGATTTGAAACGCTAAATTACTATTTTATTGTAGGATACAAGCCTAGTTTTTCGGCTTCTTTTAACATAAATGCATAAGCAGCATCATAGTCATTGGGGATAATCCCATCTAAAATTGCTTCTCTTATCGCATCTTTAATAATACCCACTTGTTTAGAAGGTGTAATGGCAAATAATTCCATGATGATTTCTCCCGTAATAGGTGGTTGCCAATTTCTAATATTGTCCTTTTCCTCTACTTCCTGCAACCTTACTTTTACATATTCAAAACCTTGTAAATAACGCTTTACTTTAACTTTATTTTTACTGGTAATGTCTGCAGCACAAAGCAACATCAGCGCATCAATATCTTCGCCAGCATCAAAAAGCAATCTTCTTATGGCACTATCGGTTACTGTTTCTTTGGTTAATGAAATGGGTCTTAAATGCAAGGCAACTAATTGCTGTACCATTTTCATTTTTTCATTCAATGGCAATTTAAGTTGGGTAAAAATTTTAGGCACCATTCTTGCACCTACCACTTCATGACCATGAAAAGTCCAACCAAACCCAGTTTCAAACTTTTTAGTTTTGGGTTTAGCAATATCGTGTAATAAAGCGGCCCATCTTAACCAAACATCATCAGAAGTAGCCGCTACATTGTCTAACACTTGAAGGGTGTGCGAAAAATTATCTTTATGTCCAATGCCATCCAACGTTTCAGCCCCTTCTAGTTGAAGCAATACTGGAAAAATATGTTTCAATAAGCCTGCCTCTTTTAATAAATACCATCCTTTAGAAGGTATATTGGTCATCATTATTTTTTGCAGTTCATCGGTAATTCTTTCTTGTGAAACAATTTTAATTCTATCTGCCATTTTTTGAATGGCTAAAAATGTATCAGGAGTAATTGTAAAATTAAGTTGTGTCGCAAAACGAATCGCACGCATCATACGTAATGGATCATCATCAAATGTTTGTTCTGGCGCCAATGGCGTTCTTAGCATTTTATTTTCTAGATCTTTTAAACCTTCAAATGGATCTATAATATCACCAAAATTATTTTCGTTTAAAGCAACGGCTAAGGCATTAATGGTAAAATCTCTTCTATTTTGATCATCCTCAATCGAACCTGGACTTACTTGTGGTTTTCTACTGTCTTTAGAATAACTTTCTTTTCTAGCGCCCACAAATTCAATTTCTATCGAATCCATTTTTACTTGCGCTGTTCCAAAAGTTTTAAATAAGGAAACAGGAGGCCTTGGTTTGAATTGATTGGCAAAAGCAGTAGCCAGTTCAAGGCCATCTCCTAAACAAACAATATCAATGTCCTTTGTAGGTCGATCTAAAATTTTATCACGCACAAATCCACCTACTGCAAACGCAGGTACGCCCATTTTTGTGGCTTCCTTGGCCACTATATTAAATAGGGCTTGTTCTGTTGCGGTGAATTTAATTTGCATTTGGACAAAAGTACTAATGTTGTAGCACTTGTAATAAAGGTGCCGTCAATTGTTGAATTTGTATAAAATGGGCACAATTAAAGTGTTGTAAAGGGCATGCCTTTTTCCCATGAATGCCACAGGGTCGACAAGTCAAATTTTGTTCTGTTTGCACCACAAAACGCTGGTCTGATAAAGGACCATAGCCAAAAGCGGGTATGGTAGAACAATAAATGGCAACCACTGGTGCATTCACCGCCGAGGCAAAATGCATGGGTGCCGAATCGTTCACATAATTTAAGACCGCTTTTTGTTGTAGGGCAGCTGAGGCTAAAAATCCAAGTTCACCTGCTAAATTGATGATTTGTTTTTTTTCATCCGCCCCCAATTGTTCCAATATTTGATCTCCCAATTGACGGTCCCCAGGTCCTCCAAGCAAATAAATAGGGCCTTCAAAAGGGAGGACATTTAAAAAATTAACCCAATTAGCAACAGGGTATTGTTTGGTAAACCAAACAGAAGCTGGTGCAATACATATATAAGGTTGCGCTTGGTATTTTTTTACCTTTTCTACATCCTTCATGGTTGGGTAAAGCTTAGGCTTGCACAATGAAATTTCACCAAGCACTTGAATCAGTTGATGATTTCTATTTATTTCATGCATCCCCTCTTCTATCTCATGATGCTTGATGGAATGGGTGAATAAAAAGGAAAAAGGATTTTTATTGAAGCCGATTTTAAAAGTAGCATTTGATAATGCAGTCCACAAACCAGTAGCAGCAAAACGCTGCACATTGACTACTGCATCATAGTTGGTATTTCTTATTTTAAATAAAACCTGCAACCAATGAATATACTTTTGCTTTTTTTTATTCCAAATGATTACTTCATTGACAAAAGGATGTTTTGTAAAAAGGGTTTCATTGCCTTGACGAACTACCATATCAATGGCTGCAGTTGAAAATTTTTCATGCAAGGATTCTAATAAGGCAGTACTTAATACTACATCTCCAATAAAAGCCGTTTGTATGACAAGGATTTTTTGCATTTTAATTTTAAGGTCTTATGATGACAAGTTTACCCTCCTCGTCCCATTTAATAATAGAAGAGGGTTGCTGTAACTCAGTGTCCTCTTGTCTATGCTTTACTACATAGTCCACTCCTTCAATAATATCTAATGAAATATCACGAAAAATTAAAGGGGTTGGATACCCAGAAATATTGGCAGAAGTACTTACCAAAGGTTTCCCAAATTGTTTTATAATGGCTTTACAAAATGGATCTTTCGTAATTCTAATCGCAACCGATTGATCAGCTGCTATTAAATTGCTGGCTAAATTTTTTGCTTTTTGATAAATGACTGTGGTGGGTTTATGAATGCCTTTGATGTAATCAAATATTTGCAAATGGGCATCTTCCACATGATTTAAAATAGCCTGCTCTTCCTCCACCAAAATGATCATAGTTTTGGTGTCTATTCTTTTTTTCAATGCAAATATTTTTGCTACTGCAGCCTCATTAGTGGCATCACAACCAATCCCCCATACTGTATCGGTAGGATATAGTATCAGTGCGCCATTATGAAGCGCTTTTAAACAAGCTTGTATATCTTCTTCGTAAGCAAACATGTTGCAAATTAAACAATCCTTATAAATAAACATGGGTTGTTTATTGTGCAAAAGTAACTGCAACAAATTCTATTGTAGTTTGTAATTTTGTACAAATAAACAAAAATGGAATTAAAAAATAAGATTGAGGCGGCTTGGGCCGATCGTAATTTATTAAAAGACGAAAACTATAGCAATGCTGTGCGTGCTGTCATCGAAGAAGTAGATAAAGGCCGTTTAAGAGTAGCAGAACCCAAGGACAATCAATGGATAGTGAATGAATGGGTAAAGCAAGCCATCCTCATGTATTTTGCAATACAACCCATGCAAACCTGGGAATTGGCCCCCTTTGAATTTCATGATAAAATGTTGCTAAAATCGAATTATGCAAGTATTGGTGTTAGAGCTGTTCCTCATGCTGTAGCACGTTATGGTGCCTATTTGGCTAAAAATGTAGTATTAATGCCAAGCTATGTAAATATTGGTGCTTTTGTTGACGAAGGTACCATGGTGGATACCTGGGCAACAGTAGGAAGCTGTGCTCAAATTGGGAAAGGAGTACACTTGAGTGGTGGTGTTGGAATTGGAGGCGTATTAGAACCATTACAAGCCAGTCCTGTAATTATTGAAGATGGCTGCTTTATTGGAAGCAGGTGTATTGTGGTGGAAGGGGTACATGTGGAAAAAGAGGCCGTTTTGGGAGCAAATGTAGTACTTACCCAAAGCACAAAAATAATTGATGTAAGTGGAGTAACTCCTATTGAATACAAAGGCCGCGTGCCTGCCAGAAGTGTCGTAATTCCTGGTTCTTATCGTAAATCATTCCCTGCTGGAGATTATCAAGTAAGCTGTGCCTTAATCATTGGTCAACGTAAACCAAGTACCGATTTAAAAACAAGCTTAAACGATGCTTTGCGTGATTTTAATGTAGCGGTATAGATGAAGTTTTGAACTTTTGAGAATGAGCCTAAAAGTTCCTAATTATCTTAGAAATTTTTCTAGGTACCAATGCTTCCTAAAAAAGTTGGGGCGACCAGAACGAATTCCAATCACCCCGATT
>CAINFN010000044.1 GCA_903848125.1 uncultured Bacteroidota bacterium | reverse complement strand
TGCTCTAACCAACTGAGCTATAGGCCCGCATCTTTCGATGTAGGCGGCAAAAGTACTAATTTTTAACCTTTTTTAAAGGTATCTACCCTTTTTTTCTGCTATTTTTGCGGGATGAAGAAAGTTATTTTATCAGCCGTTTCTATTTTATTATTTGGGTCTTTAGTAATAGCGCAAACCCCTACTAGCAAAGACGCTACAAAAATTGATTTAACTGGACGTGCAGCCGATCACTTGATGCTCCAATTTGGTTCAGATATGTGGACAGGCAAGCCGGATAGTGTTAAAACAAGTGGTTTTAGCAGACATTTTAATGCGTATTTTATGTATGACGTACCTTTTAAAAAGGATCCTCATTACAGTGTTGCATTTGGTTTGGGAGTTGGAACGAGTAATATATTTTTAGACAACCATACTTATGCGGATGTTAAATCTCCATCCTCTACCTTACCTTTTCATCAAATAGATTCTATTTCAAATCATTTTTCAAAACAGAAATTAACTACCATTTATTTGCAAGCGCCGGTAGAATTAAGATATTATTCTGATCCAGCTCATCCTAATAAATCATGGAAAACTGCAGTAGGCTTTAAGCTCGGTACCTTATTAAAAGGCTATTCTAAGGCTAAGAATTTTGTAAGATCAGATGGATCTACTGTTTATGGATCTACTTATATCGAAAAAGAATACAATAAGCGCTGGTTTGATGCTACAGATGTTACATTAACTGGTCGTTTTGGATATGGCATTATTTCATTAGATGCAGGTTACCAAGTAACAGGTGTATTTAGAGATGGATTAGGACCTGTTGTAAATAAATTTTCAATTGGCATAACTATGAGTGGATTATAGTTGGGTGACCTTAACAATACTAAGAACCCTCTACACAGAGGGTTCTTTTATGGACCTAATGGATTAGCCTATCTTTGTAAAAACAAGTAAAGTTGATAGAGAAAAAGAAAATATTTAAGAGAGAAGAGAAGTCGGTATTGGTGAGTGTAATACAGAAAGATCAAACTGAAGAACAAGTAAATGAATATTTAGATGAGTTGGCTTTTTTAGCAGAAACAGCTGGCGCTAAAACATTAAAATCATTTAAGCAAAGATTGCCGCATCCAGATTCAAGAACTTTTGTTGGTAAAGGAAAGCTAGAAGAGATAAAACAATATGTTGCACAAAAAGATGTGGACGTGGTGATTTTTGATGATGAATTATCTGGCTCTCAAATTACGAATATTGAAAAAGAAGTAAAGTGCAGAGTCATTGATAGAAGTGATTTAATCTTAGATATATTTGCGGCGCGTGCAAGAACAGCGCAGGCTAAAGTACAAGTAGAATTAGCACAGTATCAATATATATTACCGCGCTTAAAAGGGATGTGGACGCACTTAGAAAGACAAGGTGCGGGCATTGGATCAAGAGGTCCGGGGGAAACAGAAATTGAAACCGATCGTCGTATTGTTAAAGATAAAATTTCATTGCTGCGCAAACGCTTACTTGAAATTGACAAACAAGCTTTTACGCAACGCAAAGAAAGAGGCGAGTTTATTCGAGTAGCCTTGGTGGGCTACACCAATGTGGGCAAGAGTACCATCATGAATTTAATTAGCAAGAGCGAAGTGTTTGCCGAAAATAAATTATTTGCAACCCTGGATACTACTACACGTAAAGTTGTTTTTGAAAACACGCCTTTTTTATTAAGTGATACAGTTGGTTTTATTAGAAAGCTACCACACCATTTAGTAGAAAGTTTTAAAAGTACTTTAGATGAAGTAAGAGAAGCAGATGTATTGCTTCATGTGGTTGATGTGTCTCATGCGCAGTATGAAGATCAAATAGGCGTGGTGAATAAAACATTGCAAGAACTTAAAGCTTTTGAAAAACCAATCATCACTATTTTTAATAAAATGGATTTGTACCAAGAAAAATATTTTGACGAATGGGTGAGTGATGAAGTAAAACAAGATTTATTATTAGAATTAAAAGACAGATGGAATGGCATTACAAATAACCAAGCCGTTTTTATTAGTGCTATCGAAAAACAAAACATCGAAGAGTTAAGAACAATTATCTTACATAAAGTAAGAGACATGTATCAAATAAGATTCCCTTACAAAACAGTTTATTATACTTAATGAGTAGTTTAGAATGGAAGTTAATTACAGCGGCTCCATTATCATTAGAATGGCCTAACAATAACATGTTAGCAATGGAGGTAGAAGGCAAGAAATTTACCTTGGCTAAATGGCAGGATAATTACTTTGCTTTTGCAAGTAAATGCCCTCATGCCAGTGGAAGGATGGAACAAGGCTATATTAACCCACTTGGTCAAGTTGTTTGCCCATTACATAGATATTGTTTTGATATGAAAAATGGCCGAAATACTAGCGGGGAGGGCTATTTCCTAAAAACCTACCCAGTTGAGTTAAGACAAGAGGGTCTTTTTATTGGTTTTCAGTCATTTTCTTTGTTTTAATGTTTTGTTCTTAACTAAAATTTATTATTTTTGCCACCCTTAAAAGGAACACTCCTCCTTAGCTCAGTTGGTTAGAGCACATCACTGTTAATGATGGGGTCCTCCGTTCAAGTCGGAGAGG
>CAINFN010000043.1 GCA_903848125.1 uncultured Bacteroidota bacterium | reverse complement strand
GATTAAAATAAATCCATCGCTTTTGCAAAATAAGTAAAAGTGCCAGGCAATGCTAGCCAGAAAAATTCTCTTTTAAAGATAATTAAAGCCACTAAAATTACAGTCCATGTAAAACAAAGTGCCCAGTATTTTTTTGTGTTTTTTTGTGCTTCCATTTTTGCAGTTAGTATAGTTTTAAAAAAAATGTTTTATTCGAGTGCAAATATACATTTTTTGTTTTATTATTTGGCGATGTAGGTGTATTTTAAGTCTACTTTCCAGCCATTTGGGGTGCTAATAACTTTAATTTGATGTGGTACAGTATCCATTGAACTTTGGTAACTGATGATGGTTTGAGTACTATCTATGGCTCGAACTTCATTTATTTGAATAGAAGCTTGTCTTAATTGCTGTCTACCTTCTTTGTCCAAAGTGAAATAGCTGTTGGATATGCCTTTAAAATAGCTTTGATTTTCTGGGTTATCCAATAGGTAGTTATTGGCTTTTTTAAAATCGCCTTGGTTGCAATTTTCTAAAAAATAACGGCCACCGTCAAGCGGATTATCGGCCAACTCTTTATTAGCAGTTTCACCGCAGCCAATCATCACTGCAAGTAGCCCGATGACCCATATAGTTTTAAAGTTAAATAGTTGCATTAGGGACAAAGTTAAGCCAAATTATAATTCCTAATTGGCAACTTCGGTGCTTTTGGCTAAATTTGTATCAGCTTAAATATTCAGCATGACAAAAACAACCTTGGTAGAGGAAATTCTGAAAAAACAATCTTATTTATGTGTTGGATTAGATTCCGATATTGAAAAGTTGCCTAAAGGTTTTCCTAAAACTGCACAAGGGGTGATTGAGTTTAATAAAGCCATTATTGATGCCACTGCCGAACATTGTGTAAGTTATAAAGTGAATACTGCTTTTTATGAATCGCTTGGGGTAAAAGGTTGGCAAGCCATGGAAGAAACCTTGGCGCACATTCCAAGTACTCATTTTACAATAGCCGATGCAAAACGCGGAGACATTGGAAATACTTCAGCTCAATATGCGAAAACATTTTTTGAAGTGTTGCCTTTTGATGCCATTACAGTTGCCCCTTATATGGGCAAAGACAGTATTGAACCCTTTTTAGCCTATGCCAATAAATGTACTATTGTGCTAGGGCTAACGTCCAATGAAGGGAGTCAAAATTTTGAACAACAAAAATTAGCCACGGGTCAATTCTTATATGAATCAGTATTGGAGCAAGTAGCAACCTGGGGTAGCACAGATCAAATTATGTTTGTAGTGGGCGCCACTAAAGCAAAAGAATTTGAAAGCATCCGAAAAATTATACCTGCACATTTTATTTTAGTACCTGGGGTTGGGGCCCAAGGAGGTAGTTTAGAAGAAGTCACAAAATATGGCAAGAACAAGGAAGTAGGATTATTAATTAACGCAAGTAGAGCGATTATCTTCGCTAGCAGTGAAAATGACTTTGCTGAAAAAGCAGCTCAGGTTGCAAAACAGTATGCACAGGAAATGAAATCCTTATTAAGTTAAATGAATATTTTCTCCTTCCGATTTAGCAATCACTAAAGTGGCTGCACTGTTCCCAATAATGTTTGTAATAGCTCGCGCTTCACTCATAAATTTATCAACCCCTAATAAAAACGCTAGGCCTTCTATAGGTATTTTTTGAAGTGTGGCCAGGGTGGAGGCAAGTACTATAAAACCACTTCCAGTGACACCTGCTGCTCCTTTGGAAGTGAGCATTAAAATTAAAATCATGGTTACCATTTCTGCAGTACTTAATTGAACATTGTACAATTGAGCAATAAAGATAACTGCCATTGACAAATAAATCGAAGTACCATCCAAATTAAAGGAGTAACCTGTAGGTACCACTAACCCCACCACCGATTTAGAACAACCCATTTTTTCTAATTTGTTCATCAAAGAAGGCATGGCTGGTTCAGAGGAAGAAGTGGCAAATACAATTAGTAATTCCTCTTTGATATTTTTTATTAATTTAAATAGGGAGAGTTGATAATATTTTAAAATCAATCCCAATACAATGATTATAAAAAATGCCATAGTCAGGTACATGGTACCCATTAGTTTACCAAGTGGAATAAGTGTTTTTAATCCATATTTGCCTATGGCAAAAGACATACCTCCTAAAGCGCCCAATGGGGCTAAATACATTACATATTTTAAAGCATTGAAAACATAATGTGTTATCCTGCCCAGCTGATGAATGTATTTTTCACGCTTGGTTAAAAAATTTAAAACAAAGCCAAATAGTATAGCCAATAATAAAATTTGCAAATTGGTATTCTGTTTTACAATCACCCATAAATTAAATTGAGTCGCTTGTGTATATTTAGAGGGGTCCTGCACTTGCAAGCCTGTTTTGTTAATATTTCCTGGTTGAAGCCAGAGCGCCATGATAACACCTATGGCTAATGAAAGGGTGCTTACTACTTCAAAATACACAAGCGATTTTATTCCAATGCGCCCTACTTTTTTTAAGTCGCCCATGCTAACAATGCCCAATGATACGGTAAGAAAAATAATAGGGTAAGTGAAAATTTTAATGAGGCTAATGAAATTTTTTGCAAGTGGTTCAAGTTGAATGGCCGTTGCTGGGAAATAGATACCTAAAAGGATCCCTGCAATAATGGCAAGTAAAACATAGAAACTTAAGTGAGTGATTACTTTTCGCATGGTAATTATTGTTATTGTAAATATACTTTTTTACTGCTGTTTCTGTTACCTTTACACTAGATTGTTTATCCTCTTAATGTATTTATTATGGCAGTTAGGAAAGACTTATTTGAATCACCAGACTATTATCAAATTGATGATTTGCTTTCAGAAGAGCAACGCATGGTGCGTTCGGTAGTTAGGGACTATGTCAAAAAAGAAATTTCTCCCATTATAGAATCCTATGCGCAAAAAGCCGAATTCCCAATACAAATAGTTAAACAATTAGGTGACCTAGGTTGCTTTGGTCCAACAGTGCCTGTAGCGTATGGTGGTGGTGGATTGGACTATATTAGTTATGGTATCATGATGCAGGAATTAGAACGAGGTGATAGTGCTGTTAGAAGTACAGCAAGTGTGCAAGGTTCATTAGTGATGTATCCTATTTATGCGTTTGGTAATGAAGCGCAAAAGAAAAAATATTTGCCCAAATTGGCTACAGGAGAATGGTTGGGTTGTTTTGGATTAACGGAGCCAGATCATGGATCAGATCCTTCAAGTATGTTAACCCATATTAAAGAGGACGGAGACCATGTGATTTTAAATGGAGCAAAAATGTGGATTAGCAATGCGCCATTTGCACAAGTGGCCATTGTATGGGCAAAAAATGAAGCGGGTGAAATAGTTGGACTGATTGTTGAAAGAGGGATGGAAGGATTTACTACTCCCACTACGCATGACAAATGGAGTTTAAGGGCAAGTGCCACAGGAGAATTGGTTTTTGACAATGTCAAAGTGCCTAAGGAAAATATATTGCCAAATGTGAAAGGGCTAAAAGGGCCACTAAGTTGTTTAAGTAAAGCTAGATATGGAATTGCATGGGGAGCGCTTGGTGCGGCCATGGATTGTTATGATACGGCATTGCGCTATAGTAAAGAGCGGATGCAATTTGGTAAGCCAATTGGTGCCTTTCAACTGCAACAAAAAAAATTGGCCGAGATGATTACAGAAATTACCAAAGCGCAATTGATGGTATGGAGATTAGGGGTTTTAATGAATGAAGGCACTGCCACGCCTCAGCAAATAAGTATGGCCAAAAGAAATAGTTGCGAAATTGCCGCTCAAATTGCTAGAGATGCAAGACAAATGCTAGGGGGGATGGGCATTACAGGTGAATATTCCATCATGAGGCACATGATGAACTTAGAAAGTGTCTTAACCTATGAAGGCACACATGATATTCATTTATTAATCACAGGTATGGATATCACAGGATTTAACGCATTTAAATAAAAGGGGTATTAAATTTTTAAGAAGAATAATATGGCGGCAGAAAAAATATTTTTAATTGG
>CAINFN010000042.1 GCA_903848125.1 uncultured Bacteroidota bacterium | reverse complement strand
CTGCAGAAGCCATTGACCTACTTTCAAAGGGCGTAAGTATTAATAATAACGGCATAGTGTTTAAAACAAAGCCAGCGTTTGTTGCCTTATTAGAAGAACCTATAATAGTACCCGAGCGAAATCCCCCCATTCGTTTCAGAAAAAATATTCCTACTTCATGGGTACATATACAATTAACAGAGGGTAAGAATAGACAGGTAAGAAAAATGTTTGCATCGGTCCAATTTCCGGTATTGCGCTTAATTCGAGCTCAAATAGGGGAATATACCATTCAAGGAATGCAACCAGGTGATTTAATTACATTAAGCGATCAGGAAGTTCAAGAAGGCTTCTTTCGTTAATTGACTGCTAAGTTTTACTTTTGCACTAATAATATATTATCAATGAGTCAATCGCTATCAGAACAGGAAATTATAAGACGTGAAAAATTACAGCATTTAGAGGCGGCAGGTATTAATCCCTACCCCGCTCCTTTATACCCTGTTTCTCATTATTCTAATGATATTAAGGAAAACTATACCGAAGAAAACAAGGAAAAATATGCGGCAGTTTGTGTAGCGGGCAGAATTATGAGTGTGAATGATAAGGGTAAGGTACTATTTGTTAAAATTCAAGACGATAAGGGCATTTTACAACTCTATATTAAAAGAGATGAAATTTGCCCAGACGAAGACAAGTCTTATTGGGATGCGATTACTAAAAACGGAATGGACCTAGGTGATATTATTGGCTCTACCGGTTATGTATTTATTACAAAAACAGGAGAGACATCAGTTCACTCAAGTACTGTTACTTTATTAGCCAAATCTTTAAAACCACTTCCGGTGGTAAAAAGAGACGAAGACGGTCATGTATTTGATGCAGTGACCGATCCTGAATTCAGGTATCGTCAACGTTATGCCGATTTAATTATAAATCCTTCGGTGAAAGAAACTTTTGTAAAGCGCACTTTGCTAGTAGCCACCATCCGAGAATTTTTAAATAGTCGCGGCGCTTTAGAAGTAGATACACCTGTATTGCAAGCTATTCCTGGAGGCGCTGCTGCTAGGCCTTTTGCAACTCACCACAATGCATTAGATGTTCCTTTTTATTTGCGTATTGCCAATGAATTGTATTTAAAGAGATTAATAGTTGGTGGCTTTGAATGGGTATATGAGTTTAGTAGAAATTTTAGAAATGAAGGAATGGATCGTACCCATAACCCAGAGTTTACTGTGCTTGAATGGTATACGGCCTACAAAGATTATTTCTGGATGATGGAAATAACAGAACAACTTTTTGAAAAAATTGCGATGACCTTACATGGCAAAACTGAATTAACGGTGGGTGATAAAACCATTAATTTTAAAGCACCTTTTAGACGTATTAGCATTATTGAAGCCATACAAGAAAATACGGGCATTGATATTACAGGTATGGATGAAGCCGCATTAAGAGAAGTTTGTAAAAAATTACATATTGATGTGGCCCCTACGATTGGTAAGGGTAAATTGATAGATGAAATTTTTGGATCTACTAGTGAACCAAAATATATACAACCTACTTTTATCATTGATTATCCTATTGAAATGAGTCCGCTTACTAAAAAGCATCGTAGTAAGGAAGGCTTAGTAGAGCGTTTTGAATTGATGGTGAATGGTAAAGAATTAGCCAACGCTTATACAGAGTTAAACGATCCAATAGATCAACGCAACCGTTTTGAAGAGCAATTAGGCTTAATGGAGCGTGGAGATGATGAAGCTATGTTTATTGATCATGACTTTTTAAGAGCCCTAGAATATGGAATGCCACCCACTTCTGGAATTGGCATTGGTATAGATAGATTGTGTATGATGATGTTGAACCAACCCTCTATTCAAGATGTGTTGTTCTTCCCTCAAATGCGCCCCGAGAATGGCACAGATTAAGTGCTTTTGAAATATAGCACTTAATCTGTTACCCTCTTATGATTTTAAAAAAGGAGAACCTTCTGGTTCTCCTTTTTATTTATTACGCCTCCAATGATTTTTTCAAGGCACCCGTTTATGGGGTGCCTTGATTTTTAAAAGCTTCTTTTACTAAATTTAATCGCGGTAATTCAACGCAGGTTTAATATCACCTAGAAGCGCTTTGTATTTGTAATCACCTCTTGATTGATTAAATTCTTCCATCGCTTTTGCTAACAAGGCAGGATTACTCATTAAATCAATTGCGGTTAATGCCATTGCTTTACTCGCTACCAGCATACCCTTGGTACCAATTTCAGTACCACCCGCTGCAACTGCTTGCCAGCTATGTGCAGGTGTTCCAGGTACCCAAGTTGCAGCGCGCATGCCAACAGTAGGCAAGGCATAGCTCACATCACCTACATCAGTGGATCCATTATTACCTTCATTAATATAAGTAAGTGGTTTAACGGTTGCTGCACTTGCAACATCTATTTTTGTACCAATAAAACTAGTTTGTATTTTTTTTGCAAAAGATAAATCAGCTTCACTATACTTAACCCCACCTACTTTTTCTAAATTGGCTTGCATGACTTCTGCCAAAGTTTTATTAATCATCAAATCGTGGGTTCCACCAATAATATCATACTTCATGGTGGTACCCGTTCCCATTGCAGCACCTTCAGCTGCTTTAACTACTCGATCAAAAATTTCCACCACATCTTTACGTTTTGGATGTCTTACATAATAATAAACTTCTGCAAAGTCTGGAACTACATTGGGCGCTTTGCCACCATTGGTAATGATATAATGTATTCTTGTTTCTTGTGGAATGTGTTCACGCATCATATTGACCATATTGTCCATTGCTTCTACTGCATCTAATGCGGATCTACCTTGCTCTGGTAACATGGATGCATGGGAAGCAATGCCATAAAATTTAAACTTAGCAGATCTATTTGCTAGGGCACTCATCGTAGTCACTCCATTATAAAAATCAGGATGCCAATGTATCACCGCGTCCACTCCATTAAATAAACCAGCACGCACTAAAAAAACTTTACCACTACCGCCTTCTTCGGCAGGGCAGCCATAAACTTTTATGGTGCCTTTTAATTTTCCAGCAGCAATTAAATTTTTTATGGCAATACCCGCGCTCACCGAAGCCGTTCCAAATAAGTGATGTCCACAACCATGTCCAGCATTTTTTCCTTCAATAGTTGTTTTTTCTGGACTAGCCGTTTGCGCCAATCCTGGTAAGGCATCATATTCTGCTAGTATGCCAATAACAGGTGTACCACTACCATAGCTAGCTACAAAGGGAGTAGGAATTTCAGCAACTCCTGTTTCCACTGTAAAGCCTGCTGCTCTTAAATTTTGCACATGCAAGGCCGCACTTTTGGTTTCCTTATAACCTACTTCGGCATAGTCCCAAATTTGTAAAGCTGTTTTTTTATCCGCTTCATAGGCGTTATTTAAAGCAGTAAGTGTTGCTTCTTTATTTGAGTTGACTAGTTGTAATGCAGGATCAATTTTATTTTTTTTCTGTGCAAACGAACTCACGCAACAAAACAATAAACTGGCTATTAAAATTCGTTTCATAAAATGTTTATTTAAGTTGAAATAATTAAAAGGAATAAAATATTATAAAAATAAATCGTAAAACAATTTCGCACCTGGTACCACCGAATAATGTGCTAAATCGGTAATGCCTTCGCTTGACAATACTTCTTCATCAATAAAAGTTTTACCAGTGTACTGTAATTTTTCTTTGCTTACAATATAAAACGCAGCATCTGCTAAAATAGCTGGTGTGCGACTCATATTGGCTAACAGCTCACCACCTAATAAATTTCTTACTGCGGCAGTATCAATGGTAGTGCGCGGCCACAAAGCATTACAAGCAATATTATCTTCTTTAAATTCTTCTGCCCAACCTATGGTCATCATGCTCATGTCATATTTTGTAATGGTATAAGCAACATGTGGTCCTAACCATTTTGGTGCCATATTAATGGGTGGAGATAAAGTTAATATATGTGCGCGGGACGATTTTTTTAAATAAGGCAATGCATGTTGTACCACTAAAAAAGTACCACGTACATTAATACTATGCATTAAATCAAAACGTTTACTTGGCGTGTTGGCCGTATCAGTTAATTGAATGGCGCTTGCATTGTTGATTACAATATCTATGCCACCAAACTTTTCAACTGTTAGCTTTATTGCATTGGCAATTTGTGCTTCATCTCTTATGTCTACTTGTACTGCTAAGGCTTTAACGCCCAAGGCTTCTACTTCTGCAGCGGCCGAAAAAATAGTTCCTCCTAAACGAGGATCTTCTTCTACCGACTTTGCTGCAATCACAATATTAGCACCGGCACCAGCTAATTTTAGTGCAATGGCTTTGCCAATGCCTCTACTTCCCCCTGTTATAAAAACAGTTTTTCCTTGTAATGACATAATATATATTTTATGGTGTAGCTAAAAATGCTTCTATAAGGATAGCCACTTCTTTACAGGCTAATTCAAGTGAATCGTTTTTTACAATCGCATTAAATTGATCGCTAAAACTCATTTCATAATTGGCTTTATCCAATCTTATTTTTATGGCTTCAGGCGATTCAGTTTCACGCTTTTCCAGTCTTTCTTTTAATATCTCAATAGAAGGAGGTTGGATAAAAATGGAAAGACAATTCACGCCCAATTTTTTTTGTACCACCAATGCACCCTTTACATCAATATCTAAAACGGGGGTTTTAGACAGCGCCCATATTCTTGTTAATTCAGAACTAAGCGTCCCATAATAAACATCTTTATAAACCATTTCATACTCTAAAAAATCATTATTGTAAATATGCCCTTCAAAAGCAGCAGGACTAATGAAATGATATTCAATACCATCTTGTTCCTGACCTCTTAGGGCGCGGGTGGTAGCAGAAACTGAAAAAGAAAGGGAAGGGTAGTTCGTTAATAAGTACTTGGCAATAGAGCTTTTACCTGCTCCAGAGGGGGCAGTTAATATAATTACTTTTTGGCTTCCATTAGGTTGGGGTGCTAACATCCTCAAATAGGTTTAATAGGCTTCTGCCGGGACTAAATTAGTGAATTACTTGCTAAATAAATAATTACACTAACGGTTGTTGACAAGTACAAATATGGTGTATATTTAACTCACTAAAATTATTCCAATTATAAACTTTGAATTATGCAAAAACAATTATTTACTTATTTGTTGTTACTAACAACATTAATGGTATCAGCACAGCGTAACTATACCGAAACTCAACCTGCTGCTGCACCTTCTGCAGCAAGTGCAGCGGCTAGTACGCCAGATAAAAATGCAGCTTTTAAAAGAGAGTTGTCATTAGAACAAAAGTCTGAAACAAAAGGGGAAGTGACTATTAAAGGTCAAAAGGTACCCTATAAAGCAACGGCAGCTACGATGCCAGTTTGGGATGAGAATGGAAAAGCGATTGCTGCTTTATTTTATGTGTATTATGAGCGTACTGATGTAACCAATAGAGATACACGTCCTTTGCTTATCTCCTTTAATGGTGGTCCTGGTACAGCAAGTGTGTGGATGCACATTGGTTATACAGGTCCAAAAAAATTAAAAATTGATGATGAAGGCTATCCAGTTCAACCTTATGGATTTGAAGAGAATCCTCAATCATTGTTGGATGCTGCAGATATCGTTTATATAGATCCTGTGAATACTGGCTTCTCAAGAATTTTAGATAAAACAGTTCCAACTTCTAAATTTTTTGGAGTGAATGCGGATATTAAATATTTAGCAGATTGGATCAATACATTTGTTTCAAGAAATAAGCGTTGGGCTTCTCCTAAGTTTTTAATTGGAGAAAGTTATGGTACTGCTCGTGTATCTGGCTTGTCATTAGAATTACAAAACACACATTGGATGTATTTAAATGGTGTTGTTTTAGTTTCTCCAACCGACTTAGGATTAAAGCGTGATGAAACAAGTAGTGGTGCTTTACGTATTCCTTATATGGCAGCTACTGCTTGGCACCATAAACAATTACCAGCAGATTTACAATCAAAGGATTTAACTGCGGTATTGCCTGAAGTAGAAGCGTTTACTATTAATGAATTAATGCCTGCATTAGCACAGGGTGGATCTTTGTCTAAAGAAAAAAGACAAGAGATAGCAAAAAAGATTTCTCGTTATACTGGTATTGGCGTGAAAGAAGTTTTAGAACAAAGCCTTTCTATTCCTTTTGATTATTTCTGGAAAGAATTATTACGCGATCAAGGTAAAACCGTTGGTCGTCTAGATTCTAGATATATTGGAATGGATAAAAAAGATGCTGGACAAAGACCTGATTACAATTCAGAGTTAACTTCTTGGGAGCATTCCTTTACCCCTGCTATCAATATGTATTTAAGAGATGAGTTGGGTTACAAAACAGATTTAAACTATTATATTTTTGGACCAGTTCGTCCTTGGGATAATAACAATAACAATACAGGTGATGATTTACGTCAAGCGATGATGCAAAACCCGTATTTAAATTTATTAGTGCAATCAGGTTATTATGATGGTGCTTGTGATTACTTCAATGCTAAATATAATTTATGGCAAATGGATCCAGCTGGAAAAATTCAAGATAGAATGTTCTGGGAAGGATACCGCAGTGGTCATATGATGTATTTGCGCAAAGAAGATTTGTCTACCAGTACAGATCATTTAAGAGCGTTTATTAAAAAGAGTATACCTAAATCTGGCACACCTGCCAGATTTTAATCATTGATGGTTAAAAACAAAAGAGCGAGAATGAAATTTCGCTCTTTTGTTTTTAATACCTGGCACACCTGCCAGATTTTAATCATTGATGGTTAAAAACAAAAGAGACCCGAATGTTATGTTCGGGTCTCTTTTTTATTTTTAGATGGGTTAGTATTTTTTAAAAACGCTTTTTAAAATTGCGATTGTTGTTATTGCGTCCGCCGCCGCCGCCACCTGGTCCACTTGGTCCACGTCCACCGCGATTGTTATTGTTGCGGTTATTTTGCCAACGACCACCAGCAGGACGATATTCGTCTCTTTCAAAATTCTGATTACGGTGTTTGATATACGGTGTATTGCTAAATTCTAATTCACCACCTGTAATGGCATTCAACTCACCTCTAATGGTATCATCTTGTACCAATTCTTTATGCCAATTGCTATAAGCTAATTTCATATAATGTGCAATGGCATGCGCAAAACCTGCTTTTTTCTCTTGGTCCTGTTCTGCCATGGCTTTATCAATGACTAATTCTAGGTTTTTACCCAAATGCGCATATTTAATTTTACGCTTAGGGTAAGGAATAGGATCAGGCTTTTGCTTGTAAGTTTCTTTAGTAGGAATGGGGTAAGGACTATCTACATCCAACTGAAAATTGCTCATAAAAAATAGGTGATCCCATAATTTATGTCTGTAATCTTCTATATTCTTTAATTGAGGGTTCAAAAAGCCCATCAATTCAATGACTACCAGGGCTTGCTCCTTTCTTTTGTCTCTGTCTTCAATGGTCATAAGATGGTCCACCATCTTTTGAACGTGACGGCCATACTCCCTCATCCCCATTATACTTCTTGCTGTATTGTATTCCATGTAATTATTACTTCTCGAGTAACAAATGTAAGGATTTATTTTATCTTCGTACCATGGAGCAATTGTTAGCACAAATAGAATCTATTAAAAAAGAGATCGCCGAAGCGGTGGCCACCACCACGGCCGACGTGGAAGCCTATCGAATTAAATACTTGGGAACCAAAGGGTTGGTCAAGCAAATTATGGGGGAGATGAAAAATGTGCCGGTGGACCAGAAAAAAGAGTTTGGGCAAATATTAAATGCATTTAAAATTGCAGCCGAGGAAAAATTAGAAATATTATTAGCCGCTTTGGGTGAACAAGATGAATCCAATACAACCATTGATACAAGTTTACCTGGCGATCCTATTTCGGTGGGTACCAGACATCCTTTGAATTTAGTGCGCAATCAAATGGTTTCTATTTTTAAGCGATTAGGATTTGCAGTAGCTGAAGGACCCGAGGTAGAAGATGACTGGCATAATTTTGGCGCGATGAATTTACCAGCCGATCATCCGGCGCGAGATATGCAGGATACTTTTTATGTACAAGAAGCAACTGAAAATAATTCAGCTTGGTTATTAAGGACACATACTTCAAGTGTGCAAGCGCGCGTGATGGAAACACAAAAACCACCCATCCGTGTGATTTGTCCAGGCCGTGTGTATCGCAATGAAACTATTTCTGCAAGAGCACATTGCTTTTTCCATCAAGTAGAAGGATTGTATATAGATGAAAATGTAAGCTTTGCAGATTTAAAACAAACGCTATATTTTTTCGTACAAGAAATGTTTGGGAAGGATGTGAAAGTAAGATTCCGCCCAAGTTATTTTCCTTTCACTGAACCAAGTGCCGAAATGGATATCAGCTGTCAAATATGTAGTGGTAAGGGATGTAATATTTGTAAACACACAGGCTGGGTAGAAATTTTAGGAAGCGGCATGGTGCATCCTAATGTGTTAAAAAACTTTGGAATAGATCCTGAAAAATATACTGGCTTTGCCTTTGGTATGGGCGTAGAAAGAATCACGCAATTAAAATACCAAGTAAACGATTTACGTTTATATTCTCAAAATGATTTGCGCTTTTTGCAACAGTTTAAGCGTGTCTGATAATTAATTATGTTACACAACACCAAAGGGATTGTTTTACGCGTTACTAAATATGGTGATACGAGTATTATCATGACTGCGTATACCGAACTTTTCGGCTTACAACAATACATCGTAAAAGGAGTTAGAGTCACTAGTAAAAAAGGAGCGAATAAGGGTGTGTTTTATCAACCCGCAGCCATCTTACAAATGGAAGTCTATAATTCCCCAATGAAGCAATTGCAAATGGTGAAAGACGTAAGTTGGGATTATGTATATCAAAATGTGTACTCCGATGTTTTACGAAATGCAGTAGCCACTTATATTGTAGAAGTGTTGCAGCAAACCATGCAACCCGAGCCACATCCAGAATTATTCTATTTAATTGAAGATACTTTTAAGCAGTTAGATAAAGGCGGACCCAATTTAGTAGGTAACTTACCTATTTACTTTTTAATTCATTTAAGTCAGACCATGGGTTTTGGATTACAAGGAAAATATGGTCCCACTACTTCAGTACTAGATGTTCGAGAAGGGCAATTTGTTTCTGCTACACCTACTCATCCTTATTTTTTAGAAGCACAGGAAGCACAAACGGCCTCTACTTTTTTACAAGTTCAATTTTATAATGATTTAGAAAATATAGTGTTGACTGGAGCACAACGAAAAAAAATACTAGAACTTTTTCAATTGTCACTCAGCTGGCACTATAAAAAATTTAGTGAACTGAAATCACTACCAATTCTACAATCCATTTTGCACTAGTACTAATTCACCAATACTTCATCCGTAAATAAAAATTGACGTCTAGCATTATCTGCTTGTACGCGAATATATCTAGCCGAGGTATTATTTAATTTTATTTCAAATGTTTTAAATGAAAGTTTTTTATCATTGTCAGGAACATCATTTTCAACTTTGATAGGTGTAGTAAAATTGATACCATCATTGGAAAAAGAATAGTTGATCCATTTAGGCATATATACTCCTGCGCCAATGTATTGCATAAAACGAAGTCCGATTTTATTCAATGAGGTAACCGTATCCATATCCACCACAATATCAAAGTTGGTAGTATAACCAAGCCATTGTTTATCTGAGTAGGTGATGCTACCAATGATTCCATTGGTGAGCGTTGATTCAGTTTGAGCAGGATAGCTATTATCCCAATGCGTATTGTATTTTACTTTTTTCCCAATGGCTTTGTGGTAATTAGCAGCATAGGTAGTTGATTCGTGCACTACCCCATCATTGGTAATAACTGCTGCTTTAATAGTGGTTTCTCCACCCACATAAATGGGTTGTTCATATTTTAAGGAATTTACAGTTGGTATAGATCCATCTAAAGTGTATCTAATATCCGCATTGTAAATTTCAGAGGTAAAATTTATTTTATTTTTTTGTACAGCTAAGTCAGGGGTTGAAAATACCTCCACTAAAGTAGAAGGATGATAGTAATTGACATTTAATTTTTGAAGGAGTAGATAATGACTTTGCAGGCGTTGTAAAAATCCATCAAAATTTTTATTTTCTTTTTGGGTCCAGGCTACTTCACTTAAAGCAATGGCTCTAGGATAAGCCATGTATTCAACATGATTGCTTATGGGAATGTATTCGGTCCACAATTGAGCTTGTGTACCCTTTACAAATTTTTGTTTTTCTTTTGGTAATACACTAGGCACTGGTTCATAATTGTATACACGTTTCATAGGTAAATAACCACCAATGGCTTCGGGTTGAGTAGATGGAATATTTTGATAGGCATCAAAATAAGTTTCACCACCAGGTGTCATAATTACATCATGGTTTTCCATGGCAGCTTGAATGCCACCCTTTTCACCTCTCCAACTCATCACCGTTGCTTTAGGTGTTAAGCCACCTTCTAATATTTCATCCCATCCTAATAAATTTCTATTGTGTTGGTTCAAGAATTTTTCGACACGCTTTACTAGATAACTTTGAAGTTCTTCTTCATTTTTCAAAGATTCATTTTTCATTCTTAGTTGACATTTTGGACATTTTTTCCAATCGTCTTTTCCTGCTTCATCTCCACCAATATGAATGTATTTGGAAGGGAAAATGGCCATGACTTCTGTCAATACTTTTTCTATAAACTCAAAACTTGCTTCATTACCCGAGCAAAAAACATCATTTACATAAGGCTTACCAGAACAAGAAAGTTCGGGATAGGCAACAAACACTTCATTGGAATGGCCCGGCATTTCAATTTCAGGGATAACAGTAATACCTCTTGCACCAGCATACGCAACAATATCTTTAGCTTGCTCTTGCGTATAATAACCACCGTAAGCATTAGGATCTCCTTCTGATAAATATTTACGTTCACTGTTCCACCAACTTTTCCAATCGTTATGTGTTCTAAAGGCGCCGATAGAAGTTAGTTTAGGATAGCTGTTAATTTTTAATCTCCAACCTGGTCCATCGGTTAAGTGCCAATGAAAAGTATTGTATTTATACAAAGCCATCAGGTCTATGTATTTTTTTATAAAACTTATAGAATAAAAATTTCTAGAAACATCTAAGTGCATGCCTCTGTATTCAAATCGAGGGCTATCCACAATTACACCGCAAGGAATTTGTTGAGCATTGTTTTGTAGTAATTGAATTTGAACTAATGTATTGGTGGCTAATAAAGCACCTTGTATATTTTTTGCAGTGATGGTAATAAGTGTAGGCGTGATGGCTATTTTATAACCCTCTTTTGCCATTTTTTCTTTTTCACTGGCTTGTACAAATTCTATTTCGCTACCAGCCTTGGTAGTAGGGAAAGCATAATTTTGTAAATGGCTTTCTAATAATTTTTTTGCATTCAATAAACTGGAGGGGTTTTCGATACTTGTATTTTTATAAAAAGTAAATACACCCTTAGTTTCAGTAACTGATAAAGGCCTAGGAATGATATTGTTTAAACTAGTGCTATTTTGTGCGTAAATAGTTATTTGTACACTCAGGCACAAAAAAATGGTAATTATATTTTTCATGTATTAAAATTTTAAATTAATCTTTTAGATTTTGCTTTAATGGTAAGGATGCCCGATGCGTCTACACCTTCGATCAACACCACGCCAGGCTTCTTTCCTTTTTCAAAACTACCAAGGGTTTCACTCATTTGTAAAGCATTGGCACCATTGATGGTAGCCCACTGAAGCATTTCCACTAATGGTATTGAGGGATGATGTTGTTGAATGGTTTTTAATTCGTCTAATATATTCAGGCTCCAATTACTAGCGTAACTATCGGTACCAATAATGATGTTGGCATGTTGAGAACGAAGTAATTCAATAGGCGGCATGGTTTGTTCAATGTATTGATTGGCATTGGGACACAAACACCAATAATTATTGGGCATATTTTTTTGCACAGCCTTGATATCTTCTATACTTGTAAAACTATTGTGTACTAATATACCCGTGTTGGCATTTTTGAAAAAAGGCAAGATAGATTGTACGCTTGATAAACCTGTGGCGTGAAAATAATCAAGGGCTACTTTTGTTCTTTCATACATGCCTAAAAACGAACCTGTTTTATTTTCAAAAAATTCATTTTCATCATGGGTTTCTTGATTGTGCAGGGTAATGGTATGCGATTCAAAATTTTGAACCAATAATTTCCATAAAGCAAAAGTGCAAGAATAGGGCGCATGTGGAACTACTGATGCGCGTAAGCCTTTGGCTTGAAATTGAGTTTGAATCTCTTTACCAGCTTTCATTTTTTCAGGAGCACGCGTTGGATCCAAATCATATATTTCTATAAAATTATAATACGCTAATTTTTGTTTTTCTTTTTGTGCAAGGGTGTCGGTGGTGTTTGAAATATCTCCAACAGCCACAATTCCATTTTCAAACATTTCATTTTCTGCATAGTCAATGGCGTGGGCAATGGCAGTGGCATCCACTTTTCTTAAGGCCACAATTTGTTTTACAAATTCTTGTAAACCTGTATGCGCAGGTATCATGCCTTTCATATGAGACAACTCTAAATGACAGTGCGCATTGATTAATCCTGGTGTAAGTATGCCCTCAAAATTTTGCACTTCATCTCCGGCATCTTCTATACCTACCAAGGCCTCAATGGTCCCATCCTTTTGGGTAATTAAAACCAGCTGGTCTTCTAAAAGCTCGGTGCCGGTAAAAATCTGAGTCGCTTGAAATTTTTGATACATATATATAAGTAGGTGCTATGGCCTTAAAAATAGGTCAGAATAGCTGAATTTAGTGTAAAAGCGCCTTGAATTATAAAAAAACACAAGGGCATGGTATTCCTAACTACTTGATTTTCAGTACGTATTTAGTATGATTAATATTATGATACAAAATTATTATTGATTATCAATAAGTTACGAAGATGCAATTTAAAAACAATGCACTAAATATTGGGAAAACCCAAAATCCGCTCGTACCTTCGCCCTCCCTTATAAAAGAGGGATATTTTATGGCTGTCGGGATAGCGCGGCCTCATTAAAACAAAAGAATTATGAGTAAACTACATTTCACCACGAAGCACGCCAACGCGG
>CAINFN010000041.1 GCA_903848125.1 uncultured Bacteroidota bacterium | reverse complement strand
GTGAACATAGAAACATCCGGCTCTAGCCCCATGTCTGGGAATTGGGACTGGGTTTGTTTTTCACCGAAAAAGTTTAAAGCACCTCTTACTGAAAGCATAGCAGCTGCATCGGAATTAAAAGTGGTTATTTTTAATACCCATGATTTTGAATGGGCCGAAACTTATGCCAAACAAGTGCCTGCTCATTGCAAATTATACTTGCAACCAGAATGGGATAAATCCAATCAAATTACCCCACTGGTGATTGAATACATAAAAGCCAATCCCAAATGGGAACTAAGTGCTCAGTTGCATAAGTACATTCAAGTTCCCTAATTTGTATATTTACAATACATTGTAGTGGCTATATGAAAAACAAACTGTTTTTATTGCTATTTTATTTTGCATTTACATTCATTGTAAGCAATCATTTATTGGCACAAGAGGTATCCAACACAGACAAACAAAAATCTACTTCAAGTTCTAAAAACTCAATAGCTGCGCAAAAACTGTATGAAAAAGCAATTATTGAATTAGATAAAAAAAAATTTGATAACGCAATTCAATTACTTGAAAGTGCTATCCTAAAAGATGCGAACTTGATAGATGCCTACCTCACTTTATTTCAAACCTATTTAGATCAAAAACAAAATCAAAAAGCGATTGTAATTTACGAAAAGGCACATCTAATTGATCCTATTGCTTCTGTTCCTTTTGTGATAAAATATCTTACCGCTTATTTAAATATGGGTGATTATGCAAAAGTATTAGCACTACTTGAGCCTTTGATTGCAAACAATCAATTGCCCAGTTATTTAAAAAATAAGGCTACTGATGTAATTAAAGTTTGTCAATTTGCAATTGTTAACCCTACCCAAAAAGAGATTAAAGTAAATAATGTGGGTGACAGCATTAATTCTGAGGCTGCTGAATATTTTCCTAGTGTTACAGTTCAAGACAGCATTTTTTTATTTATGCGTCGTTCTAATTTTACGAGAGAAGATTTTTATTATAGCACCATCACTAAAAACGGTTTTTCTAAAGCAAAGTCATTAGCTGATAATTTAAATGAGGGAGAGAAAAAGGGAAGTATGAGTTTATCGCAAGATTTAAATACGCTTTACTTTGCTGCCGACTTTGGACCAAAAGGATATGGCCGTTATGATATTTATAAAGTAACTAAAACAAAAAAAGGCTGGTCTGAACCAAAAAATTTAGGGCATAATATAAACTCTGATTATTGGGATAGTGCTCCTAGTATTGCACCAGACGGACAAGCCCTTTATTTTTGTAGCAACCGTCCAGGTGGTTATGGTGGTATAGATATTTATGTTGCTTACCGCAATGAAAAAGGATTTTGGAATGAAGCTGTTAATATGGGTCCATCTATCAATACAGCAGGGGATGAACAAAGCCCTTTTATACATGCCGACAATAGAAGTTTGTATTTTTCTTCCAACGGCTGGCCAGGATTTGGCGGGGCCGATTTATATGTTTCCAGAAAAAAATTAGATGGGACTTGGTCGACACCCACTAATTTAGGCTACCCTATTAATACTTTTGAAAATGAGGGAAGTATTGCTGTTGCAGGAAATGGCATGGATGCTTATATTTCTAGTGATAGATCGGATAGTAAAGGTGGATTAGATATTTATAAAGTAGTGCTTGCCGAGGCCACTAGAGCCAATAAAACTTTTTATCTAAAGGGATTTATTGCAGATGCTGTTTCAAGAAATCCAATTGCTGGCGATGTTGTTTTAGTCAATCCATTAGATGACAGTAGCACCATGCAAATTAAAGTTGACAGCAATGGTTATTTTGTATTAGGACTTCCCTATTTTGACAGTTTAGGCATAAGAGTAAATAGTCCCAATCATATTTTTGCAAGTACCTTTATTTCAGCCGATAGTTTACAATATATTTCAGGTACCACTTTTCAATTTTATTTAGCACCTATACCTATCTATGCAAAATCCTTTTCTCAAAATTTCAAAAATGTATTTTTTGATTTAAATTCTGCTAAACTTAAAAAGAAATCAAGAGTAGAATTGGATGCATTGGTTACTTATTTAGAAACTGCCCCTAGCACCTTTGTGCTCATAGAAGGGCATACAGATTCAAAAGGAGATAGTATTCAAAATAAAAACATGTCTGAAAAAAGAGCAGAAGCCATTGCAAAATATTTAATTACTAAAAAGATTGCACCCAATAGAGTTAGCCATATTGGACGTGGTTCCAAGTTGCCTATTGCAGATAATGCTACCGAAGAAGGTCGAGCAAAAAACAGAAGAAGTAGCTTTATGATTAGCTTTCAAAAGCCTGACGAGCATTCAAAATAAAGTATAAATACTGCAGTTTCATTTGATTTTAATTTTGAGGTTTGCTGCATGTCAGATGAAATCGTATTTACAATCGCCCTTAGCATGATTGCTGGGATAAATGATGTTGACAAAAAAAGAATTCTTGAATTGTATGGTTCTGCTGTTCAAGTTTTTAAAGAACATCAAAAACAGCAAAATGGTTTTAGTGAGCTTAATCTATTTTATAAAAATATATTAATGGCTGCTTGGCCACTAAAAGAAGCCGAAGCAGAATTTAATTTTATCACAAAGCATCAAATTAAATGCATCTCTGTTTTAGATTCAAATTATCCTAATAGATTAGTTCAATGCAAAGACGCTCCCTTATTATTGTACGTAAAAGGTTCAGACCAATTTAATCTACCACAACTAATAAGTATTGTTGGAACTCGTCAGCCTACCGTACAAGTTGCTAAAGTAGTGCAAGAATTAATGGAAGGGTTAGCTCATTTAAAAATTGGAATAGTGAGTGGTTTGGCTTTAGGGGTGGATGGAATAGTACATCAAACTGCATTGAAAATGAATTTACCCACCTGGGGCGTGCTTGCTCATGGGTTAGACAAAATTTATCCCAATGAACATCGTAAGCTTGCCATTGAAATGATTCAGCAGGGCGGCTTATTAACTGAATGTAAAAAAAGCACCGTCCCACTTCCCTACTTTTTTCCAAAAAGAAATCGAATTGTAGCTGGCATGAGCGACGCTACCGTTGTTATTGAAACAGCTATTAAAGGAGGCAGTATGATTACTGCCTCCTTGGCTTTTGACTATAATAGAGAGGTATTTGCCGTTCCTGGAAAAATTTATGATCCAAAAAGCAAGGGTTGTTTACATCTTATAGAATACAACAAAGCACATGTTTACCAAGACCCCAGTTTTTTACTTGAAAATATGAATTGGCCTATTCCAGACCTTCCCATTATTGAAAAACAATTAAAATTACTGCTCGATCCAGAACTGCAAAGGGTATTATTATATATTGAAATGCAAGGCCCAGTGCATCGGGACACCTTAGCTAATCAATTAAAAATCAATGCAAGTATGCTTTCAAGCTACTTACTATCCCTTGAAATTCAAGGACATATCCACTTAATGGCTGGTAATTTATACTGTAAGCTTTAAAAAAGGATTTTGCCTAAATAATCGAAGGCCCTATCTTTGCCTATGGCAACAAGAAATACTACAAACAACTCCCGAATTTTAGGTAAAGGCTTAACATTTGATGATGTATTGTTAATGCCCGCTTATTCCGAAATACTTCCTTCCGAAGTAAACATTCACTCGCAGCTTACCAAAAATATACAATTACATACCCCTATTTTGTCTTCGGCAATGGACACTGTTACGGAGGCACAATTGGCTATTGCCTTAGCCCGTGAAGGTGGTATTGGAATTTTACACAAAAACATGAGTATTGAAAGACAAGCTGAGCAAGTACGTAAAGTAAAACGTAGCGAAAGCGGAATGATTGTTGATCCAATTACTTTAGAAGTAACCGCTACTATTGGAGATGCCCTAAAATTAATGAAGGAAAATAAAATTGGTGGTATTCCAATTATAGATAAAACAAATAAATTAGTTGGCATCTTAACCAATCGCGATTTACGTTTTGAAACAGATCGTAAAAGAAAAGTTAGCGAAGTAATGACCAAAGAAAATTTAGTGATTGCTCCAGAAGGAACCGATTTAAGAAAAGCTGAAAAAATTCTTCGTCAATATAAAATTGAAAAATTACCTGTTGTCAATAAACAAGGAAAATTAATTGGCTTAATTACTTATCGCGATATTTTACAATTAAGCGCGTTTCCTAATGCAGTAAAAGACAATATTGGTCGCTTATTAGTAGGTGCGGCCCTAGGTATTACCAAAGACTTATTAGAACGCGCTGCTGCTTTACAAAGCGTAGGGGTGGATATTGTTTCTTTAGATAGCGCGCATGGTCATAGCAAAGGTGTTATTGAAGCATTGAAACTATTAAAGAAAACGTATAAGAATTTACCAGTCATAGCTGGCAATGTAGCTACTGCACAAGGCGCACTCGCCATGGCGAATGCAGGTGCCGATGCGGTTAAAGTAGGCATTGGACCTGGCTCTATTTGTACCACAAGAATTGTTGCTGGTGCAGGTGTACCACAATTAACAGCCATTATGGAAGCAGCCAAAGCATTAAAAGGAAAAAATATTCCCATCATTGCAGATGGTGGTATTAGATATACGGGTGACATGGTAAAAGCATTAGCTGCTGGTGCCAATTGTGTAATGATGGGTAGCATTTTTGCAGGTACCGAAGAAAGTCCTGGTGAAACCATTATTTATGAAGGTCGTAAATTCAAAGGCTACCGTGGTATGGGAAGTATTGGTGCAATGAGTCAAGGAAGTGGTGATAGATATTTTCAAGAAAACGAATCTGATTCAAAAAAATATGTTCCAGAAGGAATTGAAGGTCGAGTTGCTTACAAAGGAAACTTACACGAAATTGTTTATCAATTTGTAGGTGGATTAAAAGCAGGTATGGGTTATTGCGGAGCAAAAACGATCAAAGACTTACAAAAAGCAACCTTTGTTCAAATTACCAATGCAGGCATGAGAGAAAGTCATACCCACGATGTGGAAGTGACCAGAGAAGCACCTAACTACAGTAAGAAATAATTAACCCTTATACCCTGGGCCTTGAAAAAATTTATTTTTTTCTTTTTATTGTATGTTGCTATTGTATTTCCCTTAGCAGCTCCTGCTCAAGATAGCACACTAAGTATACCTAAACTACAAGTAAGTGTTTTAACCTGCGCTGCTGGCGAAGATATTTATACAGTGTGGGGACATACAGCAGTTAGAGTGATTGATAGTTCAAAAGGAACAGACATCGTTTTCAATTATGGCACATTTGATTTTAACGAGCCTAATTTTTTAGCCAAATTTGTGAAGGGTAGTTTATTGTACTTTGTATCAGCCAATTATTATGCTGATTTCCTAGCCGAATATAAATTTGACAAAAGAGAAGTGGTTGAGCAAGTGCTTAGGCTTTCTGCTGCCGAAAAAATAAAATGGTATGAAGCCTTAAAAATAAATATGATTGATAGTAATCGTTATTACTTATATAATTTTATAACTGACAATTGTACTACCCGAATTAAAGATGGGTTATTTAAAAATTCTGCTTACCAGCCAGTTGGTATAAATATAAATTCATTTAGAACAGAAGTGGTGGAAGCACCTTATAAGCATGGCCTACCTTGGATTGGCTTAGGCATTGATGTATTATTAGGTGCCTTTTCAGATCAAAAACCAACCGATTTTCAAGCCGCTTATTTACCCTTTTTATTCCATCAACAAATGGCCAATACTAGAAAATTAGTAATGGCTAACAATATACTAGTAAGCACCAATCAGGTAGAAACTGATCAAAAAGGTAATTCAAGTAATACGCCCTTATACACTTTACTAATTTTATTATGCGTATACCTTTTTGCATCTAAATGGAATAGTTTAGCAACTCAAAAATTGGCAACGGTTTTGGATACAATCCTCCTTTTAACTTTTTCTGTTGGTGGCCTTTTAGTGATGTACATGAGTCTGTTTTCAAAACATACGGCTTGCTACCAAAATTACAACCTCATGTGGTTGCATCCATTTTACTTATTTGCAATTATCTTTTACTTTATTAAAAATGAAGTGATTGGAAAAATAGGAATGGTATTTTTTGCAGCAACTATAGCTTTAGTGCTAACTAGCTACTGGTTACCGCAACATTTTTCAATAGAAGTATGGGTACTTATAGGTATTGCATTACAATTAAATTATCGATTGATCAAAAAAGGGCAATTACACCGATTATTTAAAAAAGCATAACTATATTTATCCGTTCTTTGTAATTAGGTTTAAATTATTACTTAACAAATTAAAAGTATACTATGTCTAAAATAATATTAATTACTGGCGCTAGTTCAGGCTTTGGTAAAGCAATTGTCGAAAAATTTGCTGCTGGTGGATGGAACTTAATTTTAACTGCGCGCAGAAAAGATAAATTAGAAGCAGTGGCAATGGCGATAGAAAATAAATATGGCGTAAAAACTTTATGCTTAATTTTTGACGTTCAAAATAAAGAAGCTGTTTTTCAACAACTAGGAAATTTGCCTTCCGAATGGCAAGCCATTGATTTACTAGTGAACAATGCAGGCCTTGCTTTAGGCAGAGATAGTTTTGAAAATGCAAATATTGAAGATTGGGAAACTATGATTGATACGAATGTTAAAGGGTTATTGTATTGCTCTAAAGCGGTGCTGCCTTTTTTAATTAAGCAACAAGGTCACATCATCAACATTGGTAGTACAGCAGGTAAAGAAGTATATAAAGATGGAAATGTTTATTGCGCATCTAAACATGCAGTAGATGCCATTACCAAAGCACAAAGAATTGATTTATTACAATATAAAATAAAAGTTACTTCCATTCACCCTGGTGCAGTAGAAACAGATTTTTCATTGGTACGCTTTAAAGGAGATGCTCAAAAAGCAGCAGCTGTTTACAATGGATATGAGCCCTTAAAAGCAGAAGATATTGCAGACACCGCCTGGTATGTGGCCAATGTGCCTAAACATGTTTGTATTAATGATGTAGTAATGACTTGTGTTGCACAAGCCAATTCGATGTATCTGCACAAAGACGCTTAATGTACTTTGTATAATTATCCGAAATCTATTTCGGTATTGTCTCCAATATTGAGTGTACGGCTTAATCCTTTCACTGCCGCATCACTACCTATTAATGAATTGTCCAACACTACTTCGTCAAGTGTGGTGTAGGAACCTATGATGCTTTCTTTTACTACAGAACTTTTGATAGTTGTATTACTGCCAATGGTAACATGAGGCCCAATGATAGAATTTTCAATTACACAACCCTCTGCAATACTTACAGGTCCTATAATGATGCTATTAGGATAGGCATCTGGATTGACTGCTAAACCGCCTGTTTTTTTAAGTAATACTGCATTGGCCTCTAATAAATTTTCTTTTTTACCACAATCATACCAATGCTTTACTTTGAATGACCTAAACTCTACTCCTTTTTTAATCATACAATCCAAGGCGTCTGTTAAATTATATTCACCATTGGATTTAATGTCTTCAGTAAAAAGCTGCTGAAAACATTCAAATAAAATTTTTGATTCTTTTATTTTATACAACCCTACTAATGCATTATTACTTTTTGGAATAGATGGCTTTTCTACTGCATGTTCAATTTTTCCTTCTTCATTTATTTCTAATACTCCAAATTGTCTAGGATCATCTACTTTTTTTATGCCCAACATACTAAACGGACTTTCCATCACTTCTTTTATATCAAATTCGCATATCGTATCACCCAAGGCAATAAAAACTTCATCATCACCCACTATACTTCTAGCCAATTCAATAGCGTGGGCAGTACCATTGCGCTCGTTTTGATATACAAAATGGGTGGTTAAATTTGGATAGGTCGATTGCACATAGTCCTGAATTTTGTCGCCTAAATAACCTACTATAAACACAAATTCAGTAATACCCGAATCCCTTAATTGATCCACAATAAAACTAAGTATAGTTTTACCTGCCATTGGTATTAAGGCCTTTGGCTGTGTATAGGTGTGTGGTCTAAGCTTTGCTCCTGCTCCAGCAACTGGAATAATAGCCTTCATTGTTTACTTTTTAGGGGGTGATAAAAGTAGCAAATAACTGTTAGTAATAATACAAATTTGCGTCTCAATTGGTCAATTTTGAGCAAAGCGCTTGAAAATGTGGATATTAGGCTGCCAACTGTTGAAACTTGGGCTTTGATGAGGCTAATTAATGATTTATTTTTGCAAAAATAGAATACATAAATACCCAAAAGCCATGCAAAGAGATACCCTTGTATTTGACATCATCAACCAAGAATTAGCCCGCCAAAGAAGAGGCATTGAATTAATCGCTTCTGAAAATTTTACCAGCTTACAAGTAATGCAAGCTATGGGAGGTGTGATGACCAATAAATATGCCGAAGGTTACCCAGGTCGTCGTTATTATGGTGGCTGTGAAATTGTAGATAAAACGGAAACTTTAGCTATTGATAGATTAAAAAAAATTTTTGGACTAGAATATGCGAATGTGCAACCACATAGTGGTGCACAAGCCAATGCTGCGCTTATGCTTGCCATCGTACAACCAGGGGATGGTATCTTGGGATTGGATTTAAGTATGGGCGGTCACTTAACACATGGTAGTGCGGTGAATTTTTCTGGCAAAATATACACGCCGCATTTTTATGGCGTCATAAAAGAAACAGGCTTGATTGATTACGAAATGTTAGAAAGTCAAGCAAGAACACACAAGCCTAAATTAATTATTTGTGGAGCGAGTGCCTATAGCCGTGATATAGACTATGCACGAATTAGAAAAGTAGCCGATGAAGTGGGTGCTTTTGTACTTGCTGATATTGCACACCCTGCAGGATTAATTGCAAAGGGTTTATTAAGCTCTCCATTTAACCATTGTCATTTTGTTACTTCTACCACACATAAAACTTTACGTGGACCTCGTGGTGGCGTGATTATGATGGCTAAAGATGGTGAAAATACTTTAGGATTAAAAGATGTAAAAGGAAATTTAAGATTATGGTCAAACGTGATTGATATGGCGGTGTTTCCTGGTACACAAGGTGGTCCATTAGAGCATGTGATTGCTGCAAAAGCTATTGCTTTTGGTGAAATATTGTCTGATGAATTTATGGTGTATCAAAAGCAAGTACAAACCAATGCGAAAGCCATGGCCGCAGCATTTGTTGCAAAAGGCTATGAAATAATTAGCGGCGGTACCGACAATCATTTAATGTTAATTGATTTACGCAATAAAAATATTAGTGGTAAAAAAGCAGAGCAAGTTTTAGGACACGCCGATATCACAGCCAATAAAAACATGGTGCCTTACGACGACAAATCAGCTTTTGTTACTTCAGGTATTCGTTTTGGAGTGGCTGCTATTACAACACGCGGTATGACTGAAACGCATATTCCTTTTGTAGTAGAAGCCATTGACAAAGCTTTAATGAATGCAGAAAATGAAACTGTTTTGGCAGAAACTAAAAAAGAAGTAAACAAGTTTATGGAGCAGTTTATATTGTATCCAGAATTAGGATAAGCTTAGCATTTGACATTAATGAGTTTAATCAGTATAGAACGAACCTCCCTCACCCGGAGGTTTTTTTATTTGAAATAGATTAACTTTATAGTATGATACAAAGAATACAAACCATTTGGCTTTTACTTGCCAGCGCTGCAGCCTTTTCTGCTTTGCGTTTTCCTTTTTATTATACGCCTACGCCCTTCG
>CAINFN010000040.1 GCA_903848125.1 uncultured Bacteroidota bacterium | reverse complement strand
TTTTGCAGCCCTCGAAAGAGGTTTTGGAGGAGAGGTGGATGAGTGGCTGAAATCAGTAGTTTGCTAAACTGCCGTACGGGTTAAACTGTACCAAGGGTTCGAATCCCTTCCTCTCCGCACTCATTTAGTTCTTGAATAAAGTATAAAGTAAAGTAGTAGAAAACACCGGAAACAATATTTACTAGGCAACTAGTAATAGGAACGGGAAGTAGCGCAGTCCGGTAGCGTACCTGGTTTGGGACCAGGTGGTCGCAGGTTCGAATCCTGTCTTCCCGACCAAAAAAGAAAACATAAGCCTCAACGAAAGTTGAGGCTTTGTTATTTCAAGAATAAGCGATTCAAGCTCGCTTGAAATCGCGCATGAATGAAATAACAATTAGCCTAATGAATGAATTTCATTAGGCTATGTTTTTATGCTTTTGCACTGAGGGTTTGCAGGATCACCGAACGAAGTGAGGTGATCCAAGCTCGCTTGAATTTGCGAATGAGTTAAATAACATAAAGGCCACGAAGTGGACTTTTGTTGTGTAGTATAAACAAGTCAAGTTTACTTGAAATCGCGCATGAATGAAATAACAATTAGCCTAATGAATGAATTTCATTAGGCTATGTTTTTATGCTTTTGCACTCAGGGTAAACAGGATGCCGGAGCGAAGCGACGGCTATCCTCTATCTTTTTAAAAAATGGTAAAGGACTACTTCAACTCAGCAGGGCAGTACTGAATTTTCAGTGCGTCCATATTTGGTTTTTGTTTTTTTACTCGATCCAAAAACTCAGTATAATTTTTAGGTGCTTTGGGAGACCATGAAATTTCTGCTAAAGCCAAGGCTCTAGGAAAGGTCATGTATTCTGCATAAGCAGGAGTTTTTATATACTCTGTCCAAAGATTGGCTTGAATACCTACAATATGTTTTGTTTGAGCTTCTGTTAATTCAGGTAAATCGGGTTCGAATGAATAACATTTACTTAATGGTAAATCACCACCAATTGCAATGGGTTCTGTTTTAGGGTTGGCTTGATAGTAGTCTAAATAAAAATAATTATTAGGAGACATCACTACATCGTGATCCAGTTTTGCCGCCTCAATACCACCGCTGGTTCCTCTCCAAGACATCACCATCGCGTTAGGTGACAATCCACCTTCTAATATTTCATCCCAACCTAACATTCTTTTTCCTTTGCTAGTGATGAATTTATCAATTCTGCGTATAAAATAACTTTGTAACTCGTGTTCATTTTTTAAACCTAATTTTTTAATGAGGTCCTGACAAAAACGACTTTGTTTCCATTGTGTTTTAGGACATTCGTCTCCACCAATATGAATGTATTTACCTGGGAATAAGGCCATCACTTCGGTAAGTACATTTTCCATAAAAGTAAAAGTCTCTTCTCTAGGGCATAACACATCTTCAGATACGCCCCATTTGGTGGCTACTTCGTAAATCTTATCAGGATTGCAACCCAATTGCGGATAAGATGCTAAGAGTGCCTGAGAATGGCCTGGCATCTCTATTTCAGGGATGATGGTAACAAATTTCTTATCAGCATAAGCGATTACCTCTTTAATGTCTTCTTGTGTATAAAAACCACCATATGGGGTTTTGTCAAATTTCATGTCACCGTATCTTCCCACCATGCTTTCTTTACGAATTGAACTTTGGCTGGTTAATAATGGATATTTTTTGATTTCAATGCGCCATCCTTGGTCTTCGGTTAAATGCCAATGAAATGTATTTAGTTTATATACCGCCATTAAATCAATATAGCGTTTAATAAAAGCTACTGGAAAGAAATTTCTTCCTGCATCAAGCATTAATCCACGATAATTATAACGTGGCGCATCTTCGATGCTGCAATTTTTTGCAGTAGCAGCTATATTAGATGGGGCAGTGCTAAATACCTGAGCAGGCATCAATTGAAATAAAGATTGCAAGGCATAAAAGGCACCCTTGCCTGTTTTAGCTTGAATATCAATTTTATTATTAGTTACTTTTAATTCATAACCTTCCTCTGCTAGTTTTTCATTATAGGAAAAATTAACTGCATTTGATTTTGTATTGCCTGTTTTAACAGCAAGGTGTAAGCCAAAGGAGGCGTTCATTTGAGCTGAAAGCATTTGGGCAACAGAGCTAAAAGAAGCAGCTTCTTTTGTAACAACAATGGCTGTATTATTTTTAAAAGTAAACTCACCTGAGGCTTTGGTTAATTTTACAGGTTGTGGTAAAATAGAGTAGTTATTTTGTGCGCTTAATTGAATCATAAATACCCAACACAAGCAGGCTCCAAAAATTTTTTTCATAGCAGTCAATTTTATTAATAAGCTAATATATTTAATAATTCGCTTATCACTAAGATTCTCACTATTTTTTTAATAACATTTTCTGAAGCTTAAGTAAGCTATTTATCTGAAGGAAGATGAGTGAGCGCCCATTTTAGTAAACTATTGTTTTCATTGGGTAAGTTGAGTTTCTTGATAATATTATAACGATGATTTTTCACTGTTTTTTCAGATACAAACAATAAATCTGCAATTTCTTTGCTCTTTTTTTGTTTGGAGATTAAATCTATAATCTTAAATTCAGTGGAACTCAATTTTTGAATAGATTCGGTTTTTGTATATTTTTTTTCGATATGGTCAAAAGCCATTTTTACTGCTACAATAATTTGGTCTTTGCTCCATGGTTTAACAATATAATTTAGAGGTTTTGTGCTTGAAGCATTTTCAATCACTTGATGATTACTTGAAGCAGATACGTATATAATTTCTAATTGGGGCAATAGAGGCAATGCGTTTTTTACAAAATCAATCCCTGTATTTCCTTCGCCAAGATGGATGTCACAAATGGCCAATGCGGGTTTGAATTGAGTCAATTTTTCTATGGCAAGATCATAAGTATTAGCTAGTGTGGTTTCGTAGCCTGCTTGATTCAAGACTTCCTGTAAATTATTACCCAATTGCGGATCATCTTCTAAAATCAAAATTTTATTTTGTAGCATAGTTTATAAAAAGTTTTAATTTTTATAAACTTATTACTATTAAAATTATTTTCTATTAAACAAGTTTAATAAATGAGTAATTGCCGCAATTTCTTAAAGAATTTTAAGAACCAAAGCTAAGAGGATCCTAGAATTGTTTAACTTTTTTTGGGGAATTGACTATATGTTTAATCTATTTTAAGATGGGGCTCAATACTTCCAATTTGCCATCAATATTTTTTGGGTCATACTTAAGACCAAGTATTTCTGCGACTAAAGGATAAACATTTACGTTTTCAAAACCATCTATTGTCATACCATTTTTAAAGGCAGGGCCCCAGGCCATAAAACTAGCACGCATTTCCACTAAATGATTGTCAAATCCATGTTTCCCTGGAGATGTTTTTCTTGTAGATAAATTAAAAATTCTCGGGAAATGAGGAATGATAATTAAATCGCCTAAACGATTGTATCGATCATCTTTAGTTTTGTAATGCCAATAATCGGGGGTTTCATCTAACTTATAAACGGTAATGCTTGTATCTTTTTTTAACGCCTCATAAGTGGGTTGTATTTTAGATTTGTCTTTAGCGTACAAATGTAATTGAGCGTCTCCCCATGGCACTTTAAAAAAGGAAGTATCTACTTCTTTTGGCATTGCTTGGGTATGTATATTATCCACTTTCGCCATTCCATGATCTGAAACGAATACATAGTTGATAGGTAAATGCAATGATGACAAAGCGGCTTGTAATGCATTAATGCTGCTGTCTACAAATTGTACCGCTGACCCAACTCTGGCATCATTAGGTCCGTATTCATGTGCATCGTGATCTACTTGAGGGAAGTAAAAAGTAATTAAGTGCGGACGTTGATCTGCTGGCAAACTTAGCCAGTCTTTAACGGCTTTAATACGGGTGCCTATATCAATTTTTTCATTGTAGATATAATGATAGGTGGGTTTAATGCCTTGGATATCTGCTTCGGAGGCAACCCAATAAAAACTTGCAGAAATCATTTTTTGTTGCTCAGCCAAAACCCAAATAGGGGTTCCGCCATACCATTTGCCCTCGGCAACCATTTTCTTATTGCCCATGTTGTAGAATGCGCCTGAGGGAACATCAATATAACTGTTGTCAACCAGTCCATGGTGTGAAGGGTATAAGCCTGTAACAATACTGTAGTGGTTTGGAAAAGTAACAGATGGGTAAGAGGGTGTCATATATTGCGCACGTACCCCTGATTTTGATAATGCTTTTAAATTTTTTGCATCATACAAGTCGGCAAAATCGGCTCTGAATCCATCTGCAGAAATCAAAATAACATAGGGCTTATTCATTTGATCAGCACTATTTTTTCTGCCAGTCATTACTTGCTGAGTGGTATCAGTTGTATGTATTAAAGGGGTATTGATATGCGAATTAGAGGTAGCTTCTTGCGCAGCAGCTACCATCACTAATAATGAGCTAATAATAAAAAAGGATAATTTTTGAAACATAAAATAGGTATTAGATGGGCCTTACTAAATATTAAAAAGGAACGTTGTTTATTTTTTTTCTAATCCAAATACTTAATTGAAAACTTAAAATAGCAGTAATAATTCCCCCTGCAACGTCAATAGGAAAATGTTGTCCTAAATAAATTCTAGAATAGGCACATGCTATTGCGTAGGCGGCACCTATCCACAACACCTTTTTACTAGGGAAGAAATAGGCAGTAAGAAAAAATATAATAAAAGCAGTAGCAGTATGTCCAGATGGGAAACTATTATAGGTATGTACTTCTACCCCAGGGACTGTATGAATTTTTGTAACAGGGATGCCACTAGCAATAGGTCGGTTTACATTTGGCCAAATATAATTTTTAGGCAGTTGTGTAAGTAGAGTTGATGTTAGAAAATTAAGTAATATAAATACCAGGTCTTTTTTAAACCATCCAAATAAAATTAGCAAGTAAGGTATCCACATCCAGCCCTCCGCTAAATTGGTAAAAAAACTAAAAAAATAATCTGCAAAAACACCTAAATCCGTATTCAATGATAAAAAAAGCCTTTCTCTGCCCAAAAGGATGCTACCTGTAAAAAGTAGCGTGGCCAGAACCAAAGAGCCAAGCTGGGCAAGTATAAAGGTGGGTTTATTGCTTTTAAAAACTGGCATGGTTCATTTGGGCTGATAATGTGCAAATTTACTAAATGTTTATTCTGTTGAGTCAACAAATTATTTAAAAGGTTGTTATAACTTTAACCCCTTACATGAGCCAAATAAAAGAAAATATAACCGTAATTGGAGCCAGAGAACACAATCTGAAAAATTTTGATATTGTTATTCCAAAAAATCAACTGGTTGTTTTTACTGGGGTAAGCGGAAGTGGCAAATCCTCCTTAGCTTTTGATACCCTTTATAATGAGGGGCAGCGTCGTTATATGGAAAGTTTTAGCGCTTATGCAAGGCAGTTTATGGGCGAAATGGAGCGTCCAGATGTGGATCAAATAACAGGACTTTCCCCAGTCATTGCTATTGAACAAAAAACGACCAATAAAAATCCAAGATCTACCGTAGGTACAGTTACTGAACTATATGATTTTTTAAGATTGTTGTATGCGCGTATAGGAAAAGCCTATAGTTATAATACGGGCAAGCCCATGGTTAAATTTTCTGAAGCTGAAATTGTACAAAATATTTTTACTCAGTTTAAGGATAAGAAAATAAATTTATTAGCACCCGTGGTGCGCGGTCGAAAAGGTCATTATAGAGAATTGTTTGAAGAAATTAGAAAGAAGGGATTTGTAAAAGCAAGGGTAGATGGAGAAATTATAGAGCTTAGACCTAAATTTCAAGTTGATCGTTATAAAATTCATGATATTGAAATTGTGATAGATCGTATAGCCGTGACGGATGCGATGAAAGTAAGGTTGGGAGATAGCGTTGCTCAATGTTTAAAAATGGGTAAGGACTTACTCTTTGTTTTAGAAGAAGGTAAAACAAAGTTGGTTCAATATTCAAAACAATTAATGTGTGAGAAAACGGGGCTTAGTTACGAAGAACCTTCGCCCAATAGTTTTTCATTTAACTCACCTTATGGTGCTTGTCCCAACTGTAAAGGTTTGGGTAACGTGTATGCGATTGACATGAACTTATTACTACATGACCATTCATTAAGTATTAACGAAGGGGCGATACATCCTTTGGGTGAAGCAAGAGAAGCGAGTGTGTTTAATCAGATTAAACAATTTGCAAGAAAGCATAAAATAAGTTTAGATAAAGCCATCAATGAGTTACCTGAGGATCATTTGGATTTGATCTTATTTGGAGATAAAAATATTTCTTCCACTTTGGACATGGACTTAAACGATGAAAATATTCCGAATGAGTATACTGGAAGCTATGAGGGCATTGTGCCTATGATGAAAAGATGGTTTACTTCTTCTCAAAGCACCGATCATTTAAAAGCTTGGGTAGAAGGGTATATGGAACTAAATACCTGTCCTGTTTGTGAAGGGGCCAGATTAAGAAAAGAAAGTTTATGGTTTAAGGTCAATGAAAACAATATTGCTGCACTCAACGATATGCATTTAGATGCACTACAAAACTGGTTCAAAAAATTACCTGCAAGCTTAGATAAAAAAGACACCCAAATTGCTGCTGGCATTTTGAAGGAAATTGATGATCGCATTTCTTTTTTAATGAATGTAGGTTTGTCCTATTTATCATTAAGCCGACCCTCCAAATCATTGAGTGGGGGCGAGTCTCAAAGAATTCGTTTGGCCACTCAAATAGGTTCACAATTACAAGGCATTACTTATATATTAGATGAGCCTTCCATTGGATTGCATCAAAGAGACAATCAAAGATTAATTACCGCCTTAAAACAATTGCGTGATATTGGCAATACGGTTTTAGTGGTGGAGCATGATAAAGATATTATGATGGCTGCCGATTATTTGGTGGACATTGGGCCCAAGGCAGGTATTCATGGAGGACATATCGTAGCCCAAGGCACACCTCAAGAAATTATTAAATTAAAATCAGATACTGCGCTGTTTTTAGCTGGCAAGAAATTTATTGAGATTCCTGCAGAAAGAAGAAAGGGCAATGGGCTAAATATTAATATTAAAGGAGCTACAGGTAATACTTTGCAAAAAGTGAATTGTAATTTTCCTTTAGGCACTTTCACCGTAGTGACAGGAGTAAGTGGAAGCGGAAAGTCTACTTTGATTAATGAAACTTTGTATCCTATTTTATCACAGTTTTGTTACAACAGCAAAACCAAGCCCATGCCTTATTTAAAGGTAACTGGTTTGGACCATATTGATAAAGTAATAGAGATAGATCAATCGCCTATTGGAAGAACACCAAGAAGCAATCCTGCTACCTATTGTGGTTTTTTTACAGACATTAGAACTTTGTTTGCTTCTGTGCCTGAAGCTAAAATTAGAGGGTATCAAGCGGGTCGTTTTTCATTCAATGTAAAAAGTGGTCGTTGTGAAGTTTGTGAAGGTGGGGGCATGCGCGTAATAGAAATGAATTTTTTACCTGATGTATATGTGCACTGTGAAAAATGTGGAGGCAAAAGATACAATCGTGAAACATTAGAAATTAGGTACAAAGGGAAATCAATTAGTGATGTATTAAATATGACTGTTGAAGAAGCCTGTGAATTTTTTCAAGCTGTCCCTTTTATTTACAGAAAATTAAAAGTGTTAAACGAAGTAGGCTTGGGCTATATTACTTTGGGGCAATCTGCTGTAACCTTAAGTGGAGGAGAGGCACAGCGTGTTAAATTAGCAACAGAATTAGGTAAAAAAGATACCGGAAAAACATTTTATATACTTGACGAACCTACCACAGGTTTGCATTTTCAGGACATTCAATTATTAATTGGAGTGTTAAACAGATTAGTAGACCGAGGGAATACTGTTTTAGTGATTGAACACAATATGGATGTGATTAAAGTGGCAGATCATATAATTGATTTGGGTCCAGAAGGAGGCAATGGGGGTGGACTGATTCAATTTGAAGGGACGCCCGAAGAGATGATTAAGAAGTCAACAACACATACTGCCAAGTTCCTAAGCTTAGAAATGAGATAAGCTTCCAGGTTTAAATGCCCCGCTTTATTTTTTGATCATAGGAATATGTTCAATCAAATCTTCAAAATAGATTTCCCCCGATTGTTCAAAACCAAGCTCGCTATAAAACTTCTTCAAATACAATTGAGCACCAATTTTAATAGGCCCTTTGCCAAATAATTTTTCACATTCTTGTATCGAAAAATTCATTAATTCTTTTCCAATTCCAATGCCTCTGTGTCTTGGAGCGCCTACCACTCTTCCAATACTCTGATACCCCTGATAACTTTGATCTACATTAAACAAACGAGTGGTGGCTACTAATTCACTACCAAGCCAACCCATAGTATGGTAAGCTTTTTGATCGTTGTTGTCCATATCTAAAAAGACACAATTTTGCTCTACCACAAACACTTCGCTTCTTAACCTTAATATAGCATACAGCTCATTGTTGGTTAAATCAGCAAATTTTTTTGTGGTCCATTTAATGGTATTTAGTAAGCTCATGGTTCAAAAATAGGTATAAAATTAATTAAAGAAGCAAATTACTAATAGCCATACTTTCCTTTCCACCTTTCTTGTAAGAATTTTTTAATTTCTTGTTCTCTTGCATTTTTTTGTGGCTGGTACAAGGTGGTATTTTTTAAAGCATCAGGTAAGTATTCTTGTTCGATAAAATTATTTTCGCCTTTGTGTGCATATTCGTAATCCTTACCATAGGATAAGTCCTTCATTAATTTAGTTGGTGCATTGCGCAAGTGCAACGGAACGGGTAAGTTGCCAGTTTTGTCTACCAAGGCAAGGCCATGGTTAATGGCTTCATAAGAAGCATTGCTTTTTGGTGAACTTGCTAAATAGATTGCACATTGTGATAAAATAATTCTGCTTTCTGGATAACCAATTTTAGTCACGGCATCAAAACAAGCGTTGGCCAACAAAAATGCATTGGGGTTGGCGTTGCCAATATCTTCGCTCGAAAAAATTAGCATACGACGTGCAATGAACTTTACGTCTTCGCCCCCGGCTATCATTCTTGAAAGCCAATAAACTGCTGCATTAGGATCGGAACCACGCATACTTTTTATAAAAGCTGAAATGATATCATAATGTTGCTCTCCATTTTTATCATAAAGAGCAATATTGGTTTGTGCTACTTCCATCACCCAATCATTAGTGATCACTAAAGGATTGCCTTTCTTTTCAATATCTATTAAAGCTTCTACGGACAATTCCAATAAGTTCAATAATTTTCGACCATCTCCACCTGACAATTGCAATAGGGCTTCTGTTTCTTTTAATTCAATAGTCTGTCCTTTAAATAAAGCATCTTTAAGAATGGCTTGATCAATTAACTTTAATAACGCATTTTTATCCAATGCTTTTAATATAAACACCTGACACCTGCTCAACAAAGCGCTGTTTACTTCAAAACTTGGATTTTCGGTTGTGGCACCAATTAAGGTAATGATTCCTTTTTCTACTGCACCCAATAAAGCGTCCTGTTGTCCCTTATTAAATCTGTGAATTTCATCTATAAATAAAATAGCACTGGTTTTTTTTTCGCTTCTTCAATCACTTCTCTTAATTCCTTCACACCGCTACTAATAGCGCTCAATTGATAATAATCGCTTTTAAAAGTGGTAGCAATAATATTGGCAAGTGTAGTTTTTCCTACCCCTGGAGGCCCCCATAATATCATGGAAGGTACTTTCCCTTTTGCAATGGCTTTTTGCAATACACTATCTTGGCTGGAAAGATGTTCTTGTCCAACTAAGTCTACAAGGGTTTGCGGACGTAATCTTTCTGCTAAAGGTATTGAAGGGTTCATCTAACTAAAGGTACAAAATCTTGCCTCTATTTTATTCAAATAAATGGCCATTCTGTTTAACCAAACGTAGGGTAGTTCGGATATGAACTATTCCAACGATTCCAGTAATCAATAAAAATACGGATACCCCTCTGAGTAAAGATAAAACCAGCGCATTGGTTATTTCTTTTGGCATATTGGGTTGCTGCTGTAAAAATTCATCTATAAATTTTAGCAATACTGCATTGGTTGAAATTAAAACGCTTATGGAATTAACAAAGAACAAACTACACAGGAAAAAGCTAACATAAGCATTCACTTTAATCCAATCTTTTAGTTTTAGAGGTTGTACGATTTCTCTTTCAATACCTGCTTTTAGAAATTTATAACTTGAAAAAGTATAAATAACTAAACAAGCTACAATAAAAACCATGATCAATGCACTTGGGTTGGCCAATGAGGAGAATAAGATTAAGACATCCAAGAAACCAAAAAATAACGCAATGGGTATAAGGATATAAGTTAGTATCGTGTATAATTTTAAATGCTGAGCCATTTTCTATAAAGTATTAATCAATTATTTTTCTAGTACTATTCCTTGTTCTAATCTTTTTTTAAATTCAATTTGATGTGTAACTCTTCAAATTGTTTATCGTCGATGGTGCTTGGAGCATCTAACATAACATCGCGACCACTATTGTTTTTAGGAAAAGCAATAAAGTCTCTAATGCTCTCGCTTCCACCTAATAATGCGCATAAACGGTCAAAGCCAAAAGCAATACCTCCATGCGGTGGAGCGCCATATTCAAATGCACCAAGTAAAAATCCAAATTTATGTTGCGCTTCTTCTGGACTCATTCCTAATGCAGCAAACATTTTTTCTTGTAAGGCGCGTTGGAAAATTCGAATAGATCCGCCGCCAATTTCATTTCCGTTTAATACCATATCATAGGCGTTGGCCTTAATGCCAGCATAAGGATGCTCTAAATATTTAGCTGCATCCTTAATTTCTGGAGCATTGTTAATCATGATATCAATATGATCTGGCTTTGGCGAAGTAAATGGATGATGTCTTGCAACCCATCGATTTCCTTCCTCATCATATTCAAATAAAGGGAAGTCCAATACCCATAATAATTTAAATTCAGTTTCTTTTCTAAACCCTAATTGCTTACCTAATTCTAATCTTAATTCACTTACCGCCTTTCTTGTTCTTTCTTCTGCGCCTGCTAAAATTAAAATCAAGTCACCCGCTTTTGCATTAGCTGCTGTAGCAATTGCTTTTAATTTTTCTTCTGAATAAAATTTATCTACACTGCTTTTAAAACTTCCATCGGTATTACATTTGATAAATACCATTCCTTTCATTCCTATTTGAGGACGCTTTACCCATTCAGTTAATTCATCTGTTTGCTTACGAGAATATTCACTACAGCCAGGCGCTGCTATGGCCACCACTGTTTCTGCTTCATCAAATACTTTAAAATCAACGCCATTGATTAAGGCTGCTTGATCTGCTTTATCAGAAAATACATGCGCTGGCTTTTTTAAATTACATACTTCCATGCCAAAACGAATATCTGGTTTGTCATTACCATAATTCCACATCGCATCTTCCCAGGTCATTCTTTGGACTGTCTCGGTGTAGTCAATATTTTTAACGTCTTTGAAAATGCTTTTAATTAAACCTTCAAACATGTTTAAGATATCTTCTTGCTCCACAAAACTCATCTCACAGTCTATCTGCGTAAATTCGGGTTGTCTATCTGCTCTTAAATCCTCGTCTCTAAAACATTTTACAATTTGGTAGTATCTGTCATAGCCACTCACCATTAATAATTGCTTGAATGTTTGTGGAGATTGGGGTAGGGCATAAAATTCACCTGCATTCATTCTGCTTGGTACCACAAAATCACGAGCCCCTTCTGGGGTAGACTTTATTAAAAAGGGAGTTTCAATATCCATAAAACCCTTTTCATGCAAATAATTTCTAGTGGCACGATTGACACTATACCTTAATTCAATATTTTTCTTAACCGCGTTTCTTCTTAAATCTAAAAAACGATATTTCATTCTAATGTCATCACCGCCATCTGTATCATCTTGAATAGTGAAAGGAGGGACAATGGAGGAATTTAGAATTTTAAATCCTGTTACTTTAATTTCAATTTCACCTGTTGGAATATTGGCATTTTTACTAGAACGCTCAATCACGGTACCTTTAACCTGTAACACAAATTCACGACCCAAGGGTTTTGCATCTAATTGCGCTTGTAATTCTTCACCCATTAACAATTGAGTAATACCATAACGATCTCTTAAGTCAATAAAAGTAATGGCTCCAAATTTTCTAATGGTTTGCACCCATCCTGCTAGGGTTACATTTTGGCCTTCAAATTGGATATTTAATTCTCCACAATGGTGCGTTCTATACATACTATAATATTGAAATAGGTTTCGGTTGCAAATATAGCCCAATTCCTAGAAAAACCCCATCTTTGCGCTATGACAGATCAGGCGATTACCCCTCAATTTAGACGTATTATATTATCGGGGTATTTCTTTTTAACTGGAATTTGTTTTGCAAGCTGGGCTAGCCGTATACCAGATATTAAAATGCAATTAGGATTGAGTGATGGGGCATTTGGTGGCATTTTGTTATTTCTTCCTATTGGCACTTTTTTGGGTATCCCTATTTCTGGGAGCATTACTGCAAAAAAGGGTAGTCGATCAATACTTATTCTAGCAGCTATCATTTATCCATTCACTTTAATTACTTTGGGCTTGGTGCATACTGTATCACTTTTAGCTTTTGCTTTATTTTTATTTGGTATGGCTGGAAATTTATTTAATGTTTCTGTAAATACACAAGCAGCAGCGTTATCAAAATTATTTGATAAAAGTATTACTTCTCGATTTCATGGTTTTTGGAGTTTGGCTGGTTTTGTGGGCGGATTATTAGGTGGTTTTTTTGTAGCCCATTCCATATCTCCTTTACAACAATTTTTATTGGTAGGATTGATTGTTTGGATATTTTTATTTTTCTCTCGTAAGTATTTACTACCAGGGGAAACAAATAGCAATCATGTTTCTAAAATTTGGAACAAGCCAACCCCTTTAATGTGGCAGTTTGGTTTAATTGCATTTAGCAATATGATATGCGAAGGAATGATGTTTGATTGGAGTGGTGTCTATTTTCAAGATGTTGTAAAAGTATCTACAGAATGGAGAACGATTGGCTATACCTGTTTTATGGCTTGCATGACCATTGGAAGAATGTTTTCAGATAATTTAATAAATTATTGGGGAGCTAGAAAACAATTGGTTTTAAGTGGATTAATCTCTACAGTGGGATTGGTAGTGGCTACTTCTTATCCACAAATAATAATTAGTTCAATTGGATTTATGCTGGTTGGATTTGGTGTATCCTCTGTTATTCCTACTATCTATGGAACTGTTGGCAAAACGACAGCGCCCAGTAAAGTTAGTATTGCCCTGGCCTCCGTTTCTTCTGTTGGCTTTTTTGGATTTTTAATTGGTCCTCCCATTATTGGATTCTTGTCTCAAGCCATGGGGTTAAGATGGGCCTTCTTAACAGTGAGTAGCTTAGGCATTATTACAGCTTTAAGAGCGAATCAATTAAAGAAATATTTGTAATTACTCTAAATATTTCTAAATTATTTTAAAGTATTTTCTTAAGTAGTTATAAGGTAGCCGTTTCTTCTTTATGTCTTGGCTTATGTATTAAATAGTAGAATGCTAGAATTAATACGCCTGTAATAAATGGAATCATAGCTAAGTGCTTAACTGTGATAGTTCCATATACAAGATTGTTATCTACTCCAAAGAATTCACTACACATCCAAAAAGAGTTGGCCATAATCCA
>CAINFN010000039.1 GCA_903848125.1 uncultured Bacteroidota bacterium | reverse complement strand
TATCTAGTTTCGGCAACAATTCTGTGTATATAGACAAGTGGGATTATTCAGGTGGCCCCGAATATCCATGGTGGAAATTTGTCAAGCGTCCAAGTCCTAAAATAGCGGAAATGGAATTTGTAAAAAAGAAAAGTACGCTGGCTTCCAATATGGCCTTTTTTGTAAGTACGCAAGAAACTTTTACCAATCAAGACAATGTTTTAAAAGGGGTGAATATATATGGGATAACCCAAGAATATAGAACCATTCATGCTTTTAACATAGGATTTGGTAGGTTTTTTAATGAATCTGATTTCAACAGAGGGGGGCCTTTTGCTGTTATTGGATTTAAAGTAGCCGAGGAATTATATGGTAAAGCTTCCAAAGGAGTAGGCAATACCATCTCTTATAAAGGACGTAAATTAATGGTCATTGGGGTCATTGAAAAACAAGGAAGTGCCATTATCAATGGCTATGATTATGATAAGTCTACCATCGTTACCTATAATTATTTTGCTTCTGTATACAATCCGGACAATTCCAGTCCATCTATTATGGTGCAATCTAAGCCGGGTGTTCAAACCAAGGCTTTGCAAGAAGAATTAACGGGGATTATGCGTCAAATTAGAAAGTTAAGTCCGACGCAGGAAGACAATTTTACTTGTAACGACGTTGCTCAATTTAAAGATCAGGTAGAGAGTGTATTTGGAGCGATCAACCAGGGTGGTTGGGCCATTGCAGGATTATCCTTAATTGTGGGCGCTTTTGGGGTGGCGAATATTATGTTTGTTACCGTTAGAGAAAGAACCAGTCAAATTGGACTTAAAAAAGCAATTGGAGCAAAAAGCAGTACCATTTTATATGAGTTTTTATTAGAAAGTGCATTCTTATGTATAGTAGGAGGCTTGGTGGGTTTATTTTTAGTTTGGGTACTCACTTTAGCATTAAGTTCTGTACTTCCATTTTCAATAGTGATTGCGCCAGGTATAATTGCATTAGCTTTTAGTATTTGTATAGTTTTAGGAGTGGTTTCTGGAATTATTCCTGCCTCTATTGCTGCTAAGATGAACCCAGTGGAAGCCATTAGAACTAAGTAATACTTGTTTATTTTTAGCTTTATCTTTGCGTTGTGAGCAACAAACCCATTACCATATTGGCTATAGAGTCTTCCTGTGACGAAACGGCTGCGTCTGTGATTGTAGAGGGAAAAATTCTATCCAATTTTATTGCCAATCAATCGGTACATGAAAAATTTGGTGGCGTTGTGCCTGAATTAGCAAGTAGGGCTCATATGGAAAACATTGTTCCAGTGGTGGATGCTGCTTTAGATAAAGCATTCCCAAATACAGCTCATGAGCAAAGTATGTCAAGTTTAGACGCCATCGCTTTTACACAAGCACCTGGTTTAATTGGTAGTTTATTAGTGGGTGCTCAATTTGCAAAATCATTGGCATTGTCATTAGATAAACCGCTCATTGCAATCCATCATATGCAGGCGCATGTATTGGCCAACTTAATAGACGATCCTAAACCGAGTTTCCCTTTTTTATGTTTAACAGTGAGTGGAGGGCATACTCAAATTGTACAATGCAATAGTGCAGCCTCTATGCAAATATTGGGTGAAACCATTGATGACGCTGCGGGTGAAGCTTTTGATAAAATTGCAAAATTATTAGGACTGCCTTATCCAGGTGGCCCTTTTTTAGATAAATTGGCTAAGCTGGGTAATCCCAAAGCCTTTGTTTTTGCCAAGCCACATGTGCCCAATTTAGATTATTCCTTTAGTGGTTTAAAAACCAGTGTCTTGTATTTTTTACAAAAGCAAACGCCTGAATTCATACAAGAAAATTTAAATGACTTATGCGCTTCGGTGCAATATACGATTGTAGAAATATTAATGAAGCAATTAAAAAAAGCCATTCAGATTACGGGGATTCATGAGGTTTGCATCGCTGGTGGAGTGAGTGCTAACAGTGGTTTGAGAAATGGAATAGAAGAGTTGGGTCAAAAAACAAAATCAAAGATTTACTTACCTGCATTTGAATATTGTACCGACAATGCTGCGATGATTGCCATGGCAGCTCATTATAAATACCTAGCTGGGAGTTTTGAAAATTTATCGTTGTCAGCAACAGCGAGAGCCAATTGGTAAATTAAAAAAGAGTAACTTTGCAGCCTCAAAAACAGTTTAAAAATGATTAGTGCTAGAAACGTCACCTTGGCCTACGGTAAAAGGGTTTTGTTTGATGAAGTAAACATAAGTTTCACCAAAGGGAATTGTTATGGTATCATTGGTGCCAATGGCGCAGGTAAATCTACTTTTCTAAAAATATTGAGTGGCGAAATTGAGCCTAATAAAGGCACGGTGGAAATTACACCAGGTGAAAGAATGGCGGTATTAAAACAAAATCAATTTGAATTTGATGAGCAAACTGTATTGAGTACGGTGATGCAGGGACATAAGCGTATGTGGGAAGTCATGCACGCAAAAGATGCTTTGTATGCGAAAGAAGATTTTACAGAAGAAGATGGTATTAAAGCAGGAGAGATGGAAGCAGAGTTTGGAGAGATGGGTGGCTATGAAGCAGAAAGTAATGCAGCAAGTTTATTAAGTGACTTAGGGGTGAAAGAGTCGATGCATCAAGATTTGATGAAAGACATTCCTAGTAATTTTAAACTTCGAGTTTTATTAGCACAATCTTTATTCGGTAATCCAGATATTTTATTATTAGATGAGCCTACCAACGGTTTAGACATTGAAACCATTGGATGGTTAGAAAATTTCTTAGCGGATTATCAAAATATTGTATTGGTAGTAAGTCACGATCGTCACTTCTTAGATACAGTGTGTACGCACGTTTCAGACGTTGACCGTTCTAAAATAAAAACATTTACAGGTAACTATTCTTTTTGGTACGAGTCGTCTCAGTTAATGGCGCGTCAAATGTCAGACAAGAATAAAAAGAATGAAGACAAGCGAGCTGCTTTATTAGATTTCATTGCGCGTTTCTCTGCCAATGCAAGTAAGAGCAAGCAAGCTACTTCTCGTAAAAAAGCATTAGAGAAATTAACCATTGAAGAAATTGAACCATCTAATAGAAAATACCCGGGTATTATTTTTCAACCACTACGTGAAGTGGGCAATCAAATTTTGAATGTAGAGAAATTAAGAAAAGAAGTAGATGGGCGTGTGTTGTTTAAAGATGTTTCCTTTTCTGTAAGTAAAAATGACAAGATTGCTTTTTTAAGTAGAGATCCCTTAGCGGTTACTTATTTCTTTGATATTATTAACAACAATGGCAAAGCCGATGGCGGTACCTATGAGTGGGGAACTACTATCACTAGTGCTTATTTACCTATGGAGCACAATAGCTTTTTTAATGAAGCCTATACTTTAATGGATTGGTTAAGACAATTTGTACCAACCCATGTAACAGATGCCGATGAGCCCTTTATTAGAGGTTTTTTAGGCAAGATGTTATTTAGTGGGGATGATGTATCCAAAAAGACCAATGTGCTGAGTGGTGGAGAAAAAGTACGTTGCATGGTGAGTAAAATGATGCTTCAAAACCCCAATGTGGTTATTTTAGATCAGCCTACCAACCATTTAGACCTAGAAAGTATCCAAAGTTTTAACGAGGGCTGTCAAAACTACCCAGGTGTGGTATTAATTACCTCTCATGACCATACTTTCATGCAAACAGTAGCTACCAGAGTCATTGAATTAACTCCTAAGGGCATCATTGACAGATTGATGACTTTTGATGAATATATGGAGGATAAAAGGGTGCAAGAACTTAGGGCAGAAATGTATTCTTAAAGCATTCTAAATGCTTTATATTGAAATGAAAACCAACATTTTAGCCTTTTTCACCCGATTATGGGATAAAAGGCTAAAAAAACACTAAAATAAATGGGAAGGTATTTGTAATTTACTTACCTTTGCCGTCCGTAAAAAATAATTTCTCATGGCTAGAGTATGTCAATTAACAGGAAAGAAGCCGATGTCTGGAAACAGTGTTTCTCACTCCAACATCAAGACTAAACGTC
>CAINFN010000038.1 GCA_903848125.1 uncultured Bacteroidota bacterium | reverse complement strand
TCCTGAGCAATCGGGACTATTTTTTTTACCTTATTTTTGCAGTCCTTAAACCGTTTGATTATGGGAAGAATATTTGAAGTAAGAAAAGCCACGATGTTCAAAAGATTTGATCGTATGGCCAAGCAATTTACCCGCATAGGTAAAGAAATTGTGATTGCAGTAAAGGCCAGCGGACCTAACCCAGACGATAATCCTGCTTTAAGAAGATGTTATCAGAATGCAAGAAGTGTTGGAATGCCTAAGGACCGTGTTGAAGCGGCTATTAAAAGAGCCATGGGTAAGGATACCAGCAACTATGAAGAAATATTATACGAAGGTTATGCTCCACACGGTGTGGCATTATTAGTTGAAACTGCCACCGATAATCATGTTAGAACAGTGGCCAATGTAAAAAGTCATTTTAATAAAGGACAAGGCACTTTAGGAAATTCAGGGAGTGTAAGTTTTCAATTTAAAAAAATGGGTGTGTTTAATTTAAAGCCAGAAGGGTTAAATATGGACGACCTAGAATTAGATTTAATTGATCATGGCTTAGACGAATTAGGAGAAAGTAATGATGACAATGGAAACCCAATTATAGTTTTACGTTGCGCCTTTACCGATTTTGGAAATTTACAAAAAGCATTAGAAGATAAAAATTTACATCCCATAAGTGCCGAGCTAGAGTGGATTCCAACGACAACGGTACCCGTTGGTGATGAACAAGCAGAAGACATTAGTAAATTAATCGAAAGGTTAGAGGAAGACGAAGACGTAAACAAAGTGTTTCATAATATGGGCGCATAGATTTACAACACTTTTATGATTTTTTATTTATTCGAAATGCTATGAAACTTATTTGCACCATCCTATTAGCAGGCTTTCTTTTGCCAAAAATAAAAGACACTACTATGCCTGTATTTAATGCGTATGCCATAAAAACAGAGGTTAAAGTGCCTGCCAATTACTACACTACTCAAACAGGATTCTTTTGCAAGACCGAAAGAGCTTTAGAAAAGCAAACTAAGGTTTCAGTAAAATTTAGATTGGGATCGGTTGAACAAACACAAAAATTAGAAGGCTATAATTTATCTAGTACTATCCACTAAATAAACAACTTAGTCTACTCACTCATCATCTCTTTAATCACTTTGATAATTTCTTCGGTATTGGGTTTGGAGAAATAATCTCCATCACTTGCAAATGCAGGACGATGTGCTTTCGCACTTAATGTACGCGCTGCTACATCCAACCAGCGATACCCTCCTTGGCCTTCTATGACTTGTTGGTACATATAAGCACTAGCGCCTCCTGGTACATCCTCATCAATAAAAATAATACGATTTGTTTTTTTAAGCGAAGCTAGAATTTGATGATTGATGTCAAAAGGCAATAAAGTTTGAACATCTAAAATTTCACAATCAATACCCATATCGCTCAATCGAATGGCAGCATCTTCAATAATTCTTAGAGTAGAACCATAGGAAACAATGGTAATGTCATTTCCTTCTTTTAAAATCTCAGGCTTGCCTAATGGAACCGTAAATTCTGTAATATTAGAAGGCATAGTTTCTTTTAATCTATAGCCATTTAGACACTCAATTAATAATGCAGGGTCATTGCCACGTAAAAGTGTATTGTACATGCCCACTGCTTGTACCATATTTCTCGGAACACAAACATACATGCCTCTTAAAGCATTAACAATGACTGCCATGGGTGAGCCACTGTGAAAAATACCTTCTAACCTGTGGCCTCTGGTTCTTATAATTACTGGGCTACTTTGTAATCCATTACTACGATAATGTAAGGTGGAGATATCATCACTTAAAGTTTGTATACCGTACAATAAATAATCCAAATATTGTATTTCGGCAATGGGGCGCAGTCCTCTCATGGCCATTCCATGTGCTTGCCCAATGATAGATTGCTCTCTTATACCTGTATCAAAAATACGATCAACTCCATGCTTCAATTGCAAGCCTGCGAAGCCTTGATTGACATCACCAATTTTACCTAAATCTTCTCCAAAAGCATATACCTTAGGATTTTGTTCAAATAAAACATCAAAATAATGATTCAATACTTCATAGCCATTTAATGTTGGTGCATCATTTGGATATATAGGATCTACTACAGATACGTTTAAAGTACTCAAAGGCCCTTCATTGTATAAATCCTTGCTATAAAAAGGAGCTTCTTGCTGATAATAGTCGTCTAAAAATTGGCGAATTGCGTTTGCTTTAGGATGATTTTTTACTTTTTCAAGCACAATACTAAATGCTCTAAAAATATCTCTTTTCAAGGGCTCTCTACTATGTGCTAATTCATGAATTAAGTCGTTCGCTATTTTTAAATCTGCTTCATTCAAGCCTTGTTGAACTAATTGTATTCCTTGATTTGTTTTTTCTTTAATAGGTGCAATGTATTTTTCCCATGCAGCTAATTTTTTCAGGCGCACTTCTTGTTTCACTTCCGATTCCAACTCTTGTAAAAAATCTTCGTTGGTTAATTCATTTACCAAAAGCCACTCACGCATTTTTTTATTGCAATCCCATTTTCTTTCCCACTGAAGTCTTTCAGATGTTTTATAGCGCTCATGACTTCCGCTGGTTGAATGCCCTTGAGGCTGTGTCATTTCTTGAACATGAAATAAAACCGGTGTATGCGTTTCTCTTGTATAAGCAATACCTGCTTCAAATGTTTCACATAAGGCTGCATAATCCCAACCCTTAACAGTATATATTTTAATGCCATTATTTCCTTTCTCTATTTCAAATCCTTTTAATACTTCGGAGATAGATCCCTTGGTAGTTTGTAAATGAGTAGGTACCGAAATTCCATACCCATCATCATATACAAAAATGGCTAAAGGTACTTGTAAGACTCCAGCAGCATTTACGACTTCCCAAAACTGACCTTCGGAGGTGCTTGCATCACCAATGGTGCAAAAACAAACCTCATTTCCATTATTGCTTAAATTAGAAAACAGTTCCTTGTGTTTTGAATTTCTAAAACATTGCGAAGCAAAGGCCATCCCTAAACCACGCACCATTTGTCCCGCAGTAGGTGCTATGTCTGCAGAAATATTAAAGCTATTTGTTAAATCACTCCACTCCCCTTTTTTATTTACAAATTCAGTAGCAAAGTGTGCGTTCATATTTTTTCCGCCACTGAAAGGGTCATTATATACATCCGAATACAATTGTGAAAAATAGTCTTCAATAGATGCTACCCCTATAGCAAACATAAAAGTTTGGTCTCTATAATAGCCACTTCTAAAATCTCCTTTTTGAAAAAATTTAGCCAAAGCAACCTGGGCCACTTCTTTTCCATCTCCAAATATGCCAAATTTTGCTTTTCCTGTTAAAACTTCCCTTCTGCCCAACAAACTAACTTCTCTACTCATTAAAGCCATACGGTAGTCGGCAATAACGGAGTTCCGAAATGCCTCAAAGGAGAGCATGTCTTGAGTAGATACAGCGTCTAGGGTGGATTCCATTTGACAAAAATAGGGGTCAAAATTCATAAAAAGTAAAGAATTAAGTAAAATCATCTAATTAGTAATTTTTCAATAAATTTGCACTGCTCTTTTAACATCATTTTAGCCACCTTTTCTGGAAGCCCAGGTGGTAGATACACTACTCCCTAATCGCAAAACCAATCATACAACCATAAAACAGTGCTCATGAAAATTAAAATTTTATTTTTTTGCTTACTCCTATCTGCATCTAGCTGGGCACAATCCAGCATTCATTTTGATAAGACAACCTATAGTTTTGGTAAAATAAAACAGGGCATCCACAAGTCGGTTGTTTTTAGTTTTGAGAATTTGAGTTCAAAACCTGCAGTGATAGAATTTGCCAATGCTGAATGTGGTTGCACTCAACCCGAATACAATCAAAACCCAATATTAAAAGGTCAAAAAGGAAACATCAAAGTAACTTATACAGCCCCCTCTGTTGGTGTATTTAAAAAACGTGTTACTGTAAAATTTGCTAGTGAAAAAGAAGTAACTGAATTAGTCATAGAAGGAGAAGTTATTTAATCCATTTTTTATAGTAATGATAAGTATTAGTCAAAGAGGCGCGCACATGCCCTCTTCTCCAATTCGAAAACTAGCCGCCTATTCTGATGCTGCAAAAAAACAAGGCGTTAAAGTTTACCACTTAAACATTGGGCAACCAGATATTGAAACCCCAAGTATCATGATGGAGGCGGTAAAGCATGCCGATTTAAAAGTATTGGAATATACAGATAGCGCAGGAATTTTAAGTTTCAGAAAAAAATTAGCTGCTTATTATAATACCAAAGGCATTGAAGTGAGCTATGAACATATTTTAATCACCATTGGAGGAAGCGAAGGAATATTATTTGCTTTTATGGCTTGCTTAGATGCTGGCGATGAAATAATTGTTCCAGAACCTTTTTATGCCAATTATATTGGATTTGCCATGGCTGCAGGAATTAAAATAATTCCTATTACCTCCACTATAGATAGTGGATTTGCATTGCCGCCCATTGAATCTTTCAAAGAAAAAATTACACCCAGAACTAAAGGTATTTTCATTTGCAATCCCAATAACCCAACTGGTTATGTTTATAGTGAAGCTGAACTAAATCAGATAAGAGATTTAATAAAAGAAAAAGATTTGTATTTATTTTCTGACGAAGCCTATACCGAATTTAGTTATGAAGGTAAAGTTAAAAGCACCCTTACTTTAACAGGTGTAGAAGATCATGTAATTATGATTGATACTTTTAGTAAAAAATATTCCGCCTGTGGCGCAAGGATAGGTGCCTTAGTTACTAAAAACAAGGCAGTTATTGAAGCGGTGATGAAGTTTTCACAAGCAAGGTTAAGTCCGCCCACTTTAGAACAAATTGCTGCCGAAGCTGCTTTAAGTTTACCATCCTCTTATTTTGATGGAACCAGAGCTGAATATAAAAAAAGAAGAGACGTTTTAATAAGTAGACTCTCTAAAATGAAGGGCGTTTTTTGTCCTGCGCCAAGTGGTGCTTTTTATGTGATGGCCCAACTTCCTGTGGACAATACCGATAAATTTTGCCAATGGTTATTGACCGATTTTAGATATAAAAATGCGACCGTGATGTTAGCTCCTGGCAGTGGCTTTTATACCAGCCCTGGCTTAGGTACCAATGAAATAAGGTTGGCTTATGTACTTAATGAATCTGCTATTAATGAGGCCATGGATTGCCTAGAAGAAGCCCTGCAAGTATATCCTAACAGACCCCTTTAATTTTAAGAATATTCCGTAAGTTTAGGTACTAAATATACTAGTATGAAACTTCTTATTCGCTCCATTCAAATGGTGATGTTTTGCTTTTTAATGCAAACTGTTCAAGCACAAATTACTCCTGCTCCTGATCGTAATGAAGGCGGAGGACCTTACACTCAATTAATCATTAGAGGCGTTACTTTAATAAATGGAACTGGGGCGCCAGCTATTGGACCAGTGGATATTGTTATTGAAAATAATAGAATTACTAAAATTGTAGTAGTAGCAAACGAAGGCAACCCCATTAAAGCAGAACGTAGACCTGTATTAGCAAAGAACGGAAAAGAAGTGGATGCTAATGGTATGTATGCGCTTCCTGGTTTGATTGATATGCATACGCACATTGGAGGCAAGGAACAAGGAACCCCGGCAGAGTATGTTTATAAATTATGGATGGCACATGGTATAACTACTGTTCGTGAAGTAATGGCGGGTAATGGATTGGATTGGGTGTTAAGTGAAAAGAAAAGAAGTGCAGAGAATAAAATAGTAGCGCCGCGTATTTTTGCTTACACCGCATTTGGACAAGGGAGTAAAAAAGCAATTGTTACAGCGCAAGATGCTAGAGATTGGGTTAATGAAAATGCAAAAAATGGTGCGGATGGAATTAAATTTTTTGGCGCTTCCCCTGAAGTCATGGACGCAGCTATTAGAGAAAATAAAAGAATAGGATTAAGATCATGCTCGCACCATGCACAAACGGATGTAGCAAGATGGAATGTATTAAACTCTGCAAGAGCAGGTATGACAAGTATGGAACATTGGTATGGATTACCAGAAGCTTTATTTGAAAATAAAACAGTACAAGATTTTCCGTTAGATTACAATTACACCAATGAGCAAAGTAGATTTGAAAATGCGGGAAAATTATGGAAACAAGCAGCATCGCCCTATTCAGAAAAGTGGAATAAAGTAATGAATGAGTTATTAGCATTGGATTTTACATTAGATCCCACTTTCAATATTTACGAGGCGAATCGTGATTTACAAAGAGCTAGAAGAGCAGAATGGCACGAAAAATACACTTTGCCATCACTTTGGAAATTTTATTCACCTAGCAGAAACTCACATGGGTCCTATTGGTTTGATTGGGGAACTGAACAAGAAGTGGAATGGAAAAACAATTACAAACTATGGATGGCTTTTATTAATGAGTATAAAAATAGAGGTGGCCGTGTAACTGCAGGATCTGATAACGGATTTATTTATCAAACCTATGGATTTGGATTTATTAGAGAATTAGAATTATTAAGAGAGGCTGGCTTTCATCCATTAGAAGTAATTCGTTCTGCCACCTTAAATGCTGCACAAGCCTTAGGCATGGAAAAAGATTTAGGCTCGGTTGAAATAGGCAAATTAGCCGATATTATTATTGTTGATGCTAATCCTTTAAAAAACTTACAAGTACTTTATGGCACTGGCGCGATTCATTTAACACAGGATGGCACTGCAACCAGAATTGGTGGTGTCAAATACACCGTAAAAGATGGTATTGTATATGATGCCAAACAATTACTAAATGATGTAAAAGTAATGGTAGACAAAGCCAAAGAAAAAGAAAATTTTAAAATAACTCAACCAGGTTTAGATTGGTAATAATCTAAATTCAATGTATGAAAAAACTAATCACCCTATTCACCCTACTTATTATTTGCAATTCCTTAATAGCTCAAAAAGATTTTGTGGGCAAATGGCTTTCTCCAAGTAAAAAAGGAATAGTTGAAACCTATATTCAAGGCAATAAGCTTTATGGCAAATTGATATGGGTAAAAACCGAGAGAAAAGATATTTACAATAAAGAAGAAAGCTTAAGAAACAGAGATGTTAAAGGATTGATTAATCTAAGTGATTTTAATTGGGAAGCCCCACAATGGGTTAATGGAAAAATTTATGACCCAGAAACGGGGTCTACTTATAGTAGTAAAATGTGGCTAAGCGATAATAAAGAAGAGTTAAACATAAGAGGTTATATTGGATTTTCCATAGTAGGACGTACGGCAAAATTTACAAAAGTAAAATAACCCGCCTACTATCTATTAAATAGTAGCTTAAAATAAAACGAGGGTTTAGTAAGCCTTGCTCTTATATCCACTTCATAAAACATGCAAGAAATAAGTTCTTTCACTTGTTTATTTCTATTGCTAATATTCACTAGTAAATTAAACAACCAAGGGAACATAATTAGTTTTTGCAATCGATGACTTAATCTCAATTCGGCACCTAATCCTCTTTCCACATCCAAATCATATTTATACAAAGCTGCTGCAGAAAAATCATTTGCCTCTATTGCACTGGCAGCCTGATTGGCTGCATACCTGCCAGAATACAATGCATTCCCAATACCTTCTCCAGTAAATGGATCTATTAAACTTGCCGCATCTCCAACCAGCATATAACGCTCACCAGATAAAAGTCTTTTTTTACTGCCAAGTGGTAAGCCATACCCTTCCACAGAACCGATTAAAGTAGCGTCTTTAAAACGCTCTTTAATGATAGGATCAGATTCAACTATTTTTTTTAACTCTTTTGATAAATTCACTTTTCTCTTGCTGATCTCATCAGTAAGCATGCCCACACCAACATTGGCTTCTCCATTAGGCAATGGGAAAATCCAAAAATAACCAGGTAGGACAGACTTAATAAAATGTAATTCTATAAAATTATCCGCATTCATTCCGGTAACATTTTTATAATAGGCCCTAATACCTGCTACATTGTGTTTTGGCTCCATCACTATATTGGCCACTTTTTTAGAAAAGCTTGAATGTGCACCATTGGCCACAATTAATAAATCGGCTTTAACTATAAAATCATTGTCTGCATTAATTAAATAGCCATCCGACTCTAATGTGTATGAACTAATATTTACGCCTTCATAAAATGTAACATGAGGACATCTTTTAATTTCCTCTACCAAAAAATTATCGAAATCCATTCGCTTACATACATAACCAATTGGATTTGATTTTTGAGTCGTGCTATTTTGATCGTAATCGGGTCTGTACCCTACTTCCAATTTGTTACGATTGGGTGCCACAAAAGTGGCCCCCCAACTATTTAGTTTAATGGTATCTAATTTATCTAATCTTTTTACAATCTCAGGGTCAATTCTATTCAAAGAAGTAATCACCTTTCCGCTTAATCCATCCCCACAAATTTTATCCCTAGGAAATATAGCCTTATCAATGACCACACAGTCAATACCCAACTTATTCAACTGCAAAGCTGCAGAGCATCCAGCAGGACCTGCCCCTATAATACATACCTTAGTTTTTATCATATTCTTAGCCTGTTTCAACACCTAAATTAAATAAAATTAATGGCTTTAAATTAAAAAATATCCTCATAGATATAAATTTGAAATTTTGCAATTAATGGTTAATTTGCCTTAGCTAGCTTGCTATTCAATTCTATCTATTTTACAATGATGCAATTTATAGGTCACTTACATCCAGTTATCGTACACCTGCCAATAGGTATACTGTTACTTGGTGCATTTTTAATGATTTATCAAGGTAAGCACGATAATAAATATGATCAAATCATATCCTTGGCTTTTTTATTAGGAAGTAGTAGCGCAGTGTTGGCTTGCATTACAGGTTGGCTATTGGCTCAATCTGGAGAATATGATGAAGTAATTCTACAAAAACATCAATGGATAGGTATCGTTACCGCCATCATTGGATGGTCTTGTTATTTGATAGAAAAATATAGAAAGATACTTGTTGTTGTTTTAGTGGTATTGCTCATTTTAGCTGGACATTTTGGATCTACCTTAACACATGGCGAAAATTATTTATTTAGTACGAATAAAAAAGAGGAGCCTGTTGTTGAAAAAAAAAATGATACCACAAAAAAAATTACACCGCAAATAATTTTAAATGGAAAAGATTCAATTAGTATTGTTCGTTCCAATATTTATAAAGAGGAGATTAAACCCCTTTTACAAACACGCTGCATTAGCTGTCATGGCTCCTTAAAACAAAAAGGGGGGTTACGTTTAGATAATGAATCGTTTATTAAAAAAGGTGGGAAAAATGGACTTGTTTTAGTAGCAGGTGACCTTTCAAAAAGTATCATGTATACAAATATGCTATTACCATTGGAAGACGAAAAACATATGCCGCCCAAAGGAAAGCATCAACTATCAGCAACTGAAATAGCCATCATAAAAAAATGGATTGTAAATGGCGCTTCTTTTGAAGATAAAGTTGACACCGTAAAAAATACGCATAAGGTAATAAGAACAGATTCAGTTGCTAAAATGATCCCTAAAAAAGAAGATAAGGGTATTCAGCCTGCTAAATCTATTGCTAAGACAATCATGCCCAATCCAGTTAAAAAAGAAGTGTTTGAATTTTTTAAAAATAAGAATGTCCTCATAACCCCTACTGGAGAGAACGCTACTTATGTAATGGCCAACTTTGTAAATGACATTCCCTTTAATAACAATGATATCAATGATCTAAAGATTATTAAAGAGCAACTAACTGTCTTAAAACTATCTAATCTTCCTATAAAAGACATCGATATTAAAATCATTGCCGACTTTAAAAATATCACTAAATTAAATTTAGAAAATACAGCCATAACAGACGAATCTATTACCTACCTCAAGCAACTGCCTAAATTAGAACAACTTAACTTATACGGAACCAATATTACAGATGAAAGTTTAAAACAATTGTCATTGTATAAGAATTTAGCTGTACTTTATTTATGGAAAACAAAAGTAACCCAACTTGGTGTTGAAAGTTTTATGAAAATAAAACCCAATGTAAAAGTTGAAATTGGCAACTTTAAATTTCAACAAAAATGAAAAAATATTATTTAATACTAGGTTTTATAGTATTTCTTTTTGCATTTAATACTGGTTCAAAATTACCAGTAGATGTAGCCGCTGCCTATAAAGATTTACCCACTGTGATTGACTACAACGAACATGTAAAACCTATTTTATCGGACAAGTGTTATGCTTGTCATGGCCCAGATATTACAAAGCTCAAGGCAGGACTTAGATTAGACATTGCCGATTCTGCTTATGCCCAATTAAAGGAAAGTCCAGGCAAAGTGGCCATCTACCCGGGTGACCTAAATAAAAGTGAATTGTTTCATCGTATCATTTCTACGGATGCAGATTACATGATGCCTGAGCCTAGCTCTCACTTAAGTTTGAGTGCAAAAGAAAAAGCAATTCTTGTAAAATGGATTGAAGCAGGCGCTATTTATAAGCCTCATTGGGCATTTGTTGCACCAATTAAGAAGGCGGTTCCAATGATCTATAATTTAAATCCAAATAATCCGATTGATAATTTTGTTTACACTAAAATACAACAAGAGGGTCTTCAACCCAATCCAGCTGCCTCAAAAGAAATATTATTAAGACGTGTTTCATTAGATTTAACTGGCTTACCCCCCACCATTGAAGAATTAGATGCATTTGTAAATGATAAAAGTCCTAATGCTTACGAAAAACAAGTAGACAGGTTAATGAGCTCGCCTCATTATGGAGAAAAAATGGCAACACAATGGCTTGACTTAGCTCGCTTTGCCGACTCTTATGGTTACACAGTGGATAGAACAAGAGATATGTCTGTATATCGTGATTGGGTCATTCAATCTTTTAATGAAAATTTATCTTATAAAAATTTCATTCACTATCAATTAGCAGGTGATTTAATGCCAACACCTACTAAGGACATGATTATTGCCACAGCATTCAATAGAAACCATCCGCAAAACATGGAGGGAGGAATTATTGAATCAGAATTTCAAACCGAATATGTAATGGACCGCACCAATACCTTTGGCGAAGCATTTATGTCTATCTCCGTTGGATGTGCAAGATGTCATGACCATAAATATGATCCGGTATCTCAGGAAAATTATTACCAATTATATAGTTTTTTTAACAATGTAAAAGAAGCGGGGCAAATTTCATGGAATGACGATATGCCAACACCAACTTTATTATTGCCAACTAAAGAGGAAGAAAAAACGATTCAATATTTTAAAGCTAGGATCAAAGAAAAAGAAACGCAGTTAGAAGAAAAAATAAAAGCAGTTGATACTGACTTTGAAAATTGGGTGAGAGAGGAAAAATATAAATCACTACAGGATAATTCTATTCCAAAGGCTTTTTTACAAGGCTACTATACCTTTGAAGACTCCCTAAAAAATAGTGTAAACAATAGTAAGGTAGCGCTGATGAGACAGGACTGGGATACAAAAAAAGAGACCCCCATTTTTGAAAAAAATAGCGAAGGCCAACACCTACTTTTAAATGGAGACCATTATTTAGATTTAAAAGAAACTGGCATATTTAGAAAATCAGATCCATTCACTATTGGCGTATGGATTTATATACCTAAAGAAATGAAGGAAGGCGTTATTTTTCATAAAAGCAATGCAGAAAGATTGTACAATTTCAAAGGTTATAACTTGTCAATGAAAAATAATCGACTTGAAATGACCATGGCGCACACAGCACCTTCTAATGCCATTACGAAATTGGCGTTGGAAGATGTTCCAAGAAATCAATGGATTCAATTAAGTATGGTTTACGATGGTTCTTCAGCAGCGAAAGGATTCAATATGTTTTTAGACGGAGCACCACTTGCAATGGAAACCGAAATGGATCAATTATATAAAGACATCGTATTTTTTAATAAAGAGGAGCCTGCCTTGCAATTTGGCGCCTGGTATAGAGGATTGGGATTTAAAGGTGGTAAAATAGATGACATTGTTGTATACAACAGAGCCTTGACTCCTTTTGAAATAAAAATTTTAGCAAAAAAAGCTAATTGGGCAGACATTGCTCAAAAATCAAGAAAAGAATTATCAAAAGTAGAAACAGGCATTTTGAATGAGTACTATTTGTCAGCTGTAAATCCACAAATTATTGAAGCAAGAAAAGCATTACAATTAGAACGAAAAATATATTCCGACACCACAGAAAATATAAAGGAATTAATGGTGATGCAAGAAATGCACAAACCAAAGAAAACTTATTTGTTAAGCAGAGGGCAGTATGACGCACCAGCTAAAGAAGTATTTCCTAATACCCCAGAAAGAATCTTTCCATTCCCTACCAATTTGCCAAAAAACAGATACGGCTTAGCCCAATGGTTAACCGATGAACGCAATCCACTCACCGCAAGAGTTGCCGTGAATCATTTATGGCAAAATTTCTTTGGAAATGGGATTGTTAAAACGGCTGAGAATTTTGGCAATCAAGGTGAAGTGCCGAGTCATTTAGATTTACTAGATTGGCTCGCCATTGAATTTAGAGAAAGTGGATGGGATGTCAAAAAGATGAATAAATTAATTGTGATGTCAGCCACCTATCAACAAGATTCCAAAGCTAGTTTGATAGCCAAAGAAAAAGATCCAGAAAATAAATTTTTAGCAAGAGGCCCAGCGAATAGATTAACTTCTGAAATGATTCGTGACAATGCCTTGACAGCATGTGGTATATTAAATAAAAAAATTGGCGGAAAAAGTTTTTACCCCTATCAACCCGAAGGACTATGGGAAATTAATAATACCAGTTATATTCAAGATAGCACTGATGAAGTTTATAGAAGAAGTTTATACATCGTTCTAAAAAGGACGGTGCCCAATCCAACCCTTGCGAACTTTGATGGCCCCTCAAGAGCTTCCTGTGTAGTGCGAAGACAATCAACCAACACCCCGCTACAAGCATTAGTGACTTTAAATGACCCTACCTTTATTGAAGCGGCAAAAATTATGGGAGAAGAAATGAGTAAGCAAGCCAATAGTCAAAAAGCAATTAATGATGTGTATAGAAAATTAACGGGCACAACGCCTACTTCAAAAGAAATTGATTTACTCACTACTTTACAACAAAACGAATACAGCAAATTTAAAACCAACCCTAGCAAAATAAAAGGCTGGCTGAATACCGGTTTGTATAAAATAAATAAAACATTGGATCCTTCATTGGTAGCGGCCAATACGGTGGTAGCAAGTACCATTTTAAATTCAGACGCTACAATAACAAAAAGATAATAGTATGGGACACGAACCAGATTTTAAAATAAACCATCCCGATTTCGAGGCATTCAATAAAAGATTAGAAAGAAGGGATTTCTTAAAAAAAACCGCAGGAGGTTTTGGTGCCTTAGCATTAGGCACCTTATTAAGTGGTAGTATTTCCAGCAAAACTTTTGAACAACAAATTTTAGAGGCTTTACCTACCATTGCACCTAAAGCAAAAAGAGTGCTTTATTTATTTATGAGTGGTGGGCCTTCTCAATTTGAAACATTTGACTACAAGCCGATGCTTAGCTCCATGCTTGGACAAGGGCTTCCTGAATCGGTAAGAAATGGACAAAGATTAACAGGCATGAGTGCCAATCAAGCCATCTTACCCATTGCTCCCTCTTTTTGTGATTTTAAGCAATATGGAAAAAGCAGAACTTGGGTGAGTGACTTATTGCCCTATACTGCACAGGTGGTAGATGAATTGTGCATTATCAAATCGATGTATACGGAGCAAATTAATCACGACCCTGCACTTACTTTTTTTCAAACAGGTCATCAGCTTCCTGGTCGTCCCTCCATTGGGTCATGGCTTAGCTATGGATTAGGTTCTGAAAATAAAAATTTACCCGCCTTTATTGTTTTAGTTTCAAAAAATGCATCCAGAGATCAACCCTTGTACGCAAGATTATGGGGAAATGGATTTTTACCCTCTCAGCATCAAGGGGTGCAATTTAGATCAGGAAATGATCCGGTTTTATTTTTAAACAATCCGGAAGGATACGATGGAAAAGACAGAAAAGAGATGCTTAGTTATTTAACTAAGTTAAATGAAATGCAAAATGATGTTTGGGGAGATCCAGAAGTGGAAGCAAGAATGTCGCAATATGAATTGGCATTTAGAATGCAGACCTCTGTTCCTGATGTGATGGATACTGCTAACGAACCGGATGAAGTTTTTGAATTGTATGGACCAGATAGCAGAGACAAAGGGACCTATGCAGCCAATTGTATTTTAGCTAGAAAATTATTAGAAAAAGATGTTCGCTTTGTACAATTGTACCATCAGGGTTGGGATCACCATGGATCATTGCCACAAGGTATTAAGCAGCAATGTAAACAAACCGACCAACCTACTGCTGCTTTAATTATGGACTTAAAAAGAAGAGGCATGTTGGAAGATACTTTGGTGATTTGGGGAGGAGAATTTGGCAGAACTGTATATTCCCAAGGGAAATTAGATAAAGAAAATTACGGCAGAGATCATCATCCTAGGTGCTTTACAATGTGGATGGCAGGAGCAGGTGTAAAACCCGGCATCACTTATGGTGCCACTGATGACTTTAGTTACAACATTATAAAAAACCCAGTGCATGTGCATGATTTTCAAGCTACCCTATTGGATATTATGGGGCTTAATCATGAACAATTGGTTTATAAATACCAAGGAAGACGTTTCAGATTAACGGATGTTTCTGGCACCGTTATTAAAGATATTTTGACTTAAGGGAATAAAGAATTAGTGAATTAATTTTTCTGCCAATCCATTACAGTAAAAACAATTTTTGAATAATCATCTTTCTCATACAAGATGCCTATATTATTATTATTCATTAAAACGATATCTGAATAAGCCGAGTTATTGCTCATCATCTTGGGATCAATTGCGTTATCAATCACTATATTTTTTTTCCAAGTCATTCCTTCATCATAACTAATACGAAGCGTTAAATTGTTTCTATTTTTAGTATCCGCCGCATTGCAAAATGCAAGCAAGTGTTTATTATTTTTAAAACCAATATTTAAAATACTGCCTTCGCAAACGGGATCTGGCAGTTGTTTGTCAAAATACGTGGTATCCCAATGAACCCCTCCATTATGACTAATGGCTAGAATTCTTGATTTAATATCCCCTTGTTGATTTCGAGCATTCAACATTATTCCATTGTTGGAAATTTCTGCAGCAGTTGACTCATTGCTTCCTGCAACATTCACCGACTCTGTTAACTTAAAAGTTTTACCATGATCATCAGAATAAAAAGCATGGGCATAATATTCTTCGAAATGATTTTTGGGTGCACCCATGGAATGATTGGCTGGAACAAAAATTCTTCCTTTATACAAACCTTTAGTAATTTGTAAAGCGTGTCCAGGTGTGTTGGCATAAGATCTCCAATCCTCTTTAAAATTATACAAAGGGTTAACTTTGGGTTGATTGGGACGATGTGTTTGAGTAGTGATGTTCACTCCTTTACTCCATGTTAATCCATTGTCTGTAGATGAAATGTACCACACTTCTCTAACACCGAAGCCTTTTGTAACTTCGCTCTCAAAATTATTTCCAGTATTATAAAATAAATATATTTTCCCTTGAGGAAATTTCGGATTGGTTATATCTACAACAGGTGCAGGATTGCCTGCCTGCAAAGAGTCATAGTTCGCTAAAACAATGATGGACGACCATGTATTTCCATTGTCGCTACTACGCTTCATTACAATATCAATGTTTCCAAAATCGCTTGATGAATTAACCCTGCCCTCACAAAAAGCCAATAAATCATGATTAGGTAATTTAATTACAGCAGGAATACGAAAACTTTTATAACCATCTTTACCTGATTCAAAAACTGGCACTTTATTAGCCTGCCCAAAAGAAATCATACAATGCATTAGGCTGAAAAGGAAAAAAGATATTGTCTTATTCATTAGAATGAAGTTTTATGAATTACTAAGCGCTTAATTTACTATCTAAAAGTAAGATGAATATAATTAAAAAAATAGGTTTAAAAAAAGATACAAGTAACTATATTTTTATTAAATTTAGCTACGCTTAAATAAACAATTATGCATCAAGTACCTGATCAACTATTGAAATTAATGAATGAATCCTACCCGCTTTCGGAAAGCGATATTCACTTTTATAGAAAAAATGGATTTATTAAATTAAAACAGGTTTTTAGTAAAGAGGAAATAGACTTTTTAAACGAAGTCATTACCAATGAAGTGAATGCACTTAATAAGCAAGTGCTTTCCATGGAAGAAAGAGACACTTATGGCAAAGCCTTTTTACAAATAATGAACATTTGGAAAAATTCCGAGACAGTAAAAGAAATAGTTTTTGGAAAAAAATTAGCTAAGATTGCTGCTGAATTGATGGAAGTAGATGGGGTAAGGTTGTATCATGATCAAGCATTGTATAAAGAACCAAGTGGTGGACATACCCCTTGGCATGCCGACCAATATTATTGGCCCCTTTCCTCTGACAAAACCATTACCGCCTGGATGCCATTGCAAACTACACCCTTAGAGTGGGGACCACTAGAATACAGCGCAGGCAGTGACCAATTGATAGATGGTCGAGACAAAGAAATTAGCGATGAGAGTCAACAATTTTTAGAAAATGCTTTGAAAGAGAAAGGTTTTGTGCATGTGGTAGAACCATTTGATTTAGGAGAAGTAAGTTTTCACAAGGGTTGGTTGTACCACAGAGCAGGACCCAATAAAACCAATCAAATGCGCAAGGTCATGACCGTTATATACATGGATAAGGACATGAAATTAAAAGCACCAGAAAATAAAAATCAACAAAATGATTGGGATACTTGGTGCCCTGGCGCGATTGTTGGAGAAACAATTGATACGCCTTTAAATCCGATTCTTTATCAACGATAAATTATTTTTATTGCCCATGAGTATTGCTTTGTTTAAATTAGGCTTTAGCCATCGAAGTATTTTTTCCATATCTGTTTCTTGAATGGCAACACACCCTGCAGTAGGGCTGTATTGTGCATCTGCTACATGAAAAAAAATAGCACTCCCTTTTCCTTTGATAACTGGATGGGTATTGTATTCCACAACCATGCAGTATTTATAATATACATTTGATAAATACAAATGCTCAAAGGAAGTTGCAGTGGTATTGCCTTTAACATGTTGATTGTAATCAACATGATTGGTGTCATCAATCCACTTGTCTTGTTCATCTGTTTGAATAAAAGATAAGCTTGTGTTAACTTTATTTTCATAGGTAAATAATTGGCCTAATGAAAAAAGTCCTGTAGGTGATTTGCCATCCCCTTCTATTTTTTTCTCCGGTAATGCAAATCCATTTCTTCCAATACGCGCAGGAATAAATTTGAATTTAATTTTCCATTTGGTATTGCTTTTTTCTAAAGCAAAAACTGTGGCTTTATTGGAACTGTCATTGTCATTTAAAACCAATACCAATTGTTGAATGGAATCTAGCCCTTGTTCATAGTTGGATAAAATCATTGAAACCTCTTTTTTACCAAAAGGGGTTGATTGACTTAAAACCGCTTGAGTCAACATCAGACTTAGCGCGATCAGAACTATTTTACGGAAAAAGACCATTTTAATTGAAATTGAACGCTTTAAAAATAGGACTTTCCCAAAATTAAAAAAGCGAAAAAAATTAACTTAATAAACTAACAATCAATTGTAATTCAATGAATTGCGTGTATTTATTAAGCCATAAATGCTTGAATTACAATAATTTAAATTTATTTTCAAATCAACAAGTACACGCACAAAGTGCTAGTACAACCCAAGAAGATAGCCTTAAAATGAATTGGTTTGCAGATGCCAAATTGGGTATATTCATTCATGCTGGTATTTATGCTGTCAATGGCGTTACTGAATCATGGAGTTTTCACAATAAGGATATTGCTTATCCGGATTACATGAAGCAGTTAAATGGTTTCACACTCAATCAATACAAACCTGTTGAATGGGCTAATTTAATTGCTCAAACAGGTGCTAAATATGCAGTGGTCACTACTAAGCATCATGATGGAGTGGCCACCTATGATACCAAAATGAACGATTTAAGTATAGTAAAAGCCAGCCCAGCCAAAAAAGATTTAATCGAACCTTTATTTGCTGAATTAAGAAAAAGAAATATTAAATGTGGCGCTTACTTTTCATTGATAGATTGGTCTGATAATAATTACCCAGGCTTTTTAAAAGACAGTAGTAGATATGCTATTGCAAAAGACACAGCCAGATGGGAGAAATTTCAACATTTTTTCCAAGGACAAATTCAAGAGTTGAGTACCAAATTTAATCCTGACTTATTTTGGTTTGATGGTGATTGGGAACATTCTGCAGCAGAATGGCAAACAAGTAAAGTAAGACAAGGTATTTTGACAAAAAATAAAAATGCCATTATCAATGGTCGTTTACAAGGGTTTGGAGATTACGAAACACCTGAGCAAAACTTTCCAGTAACAAGGCCTAAGGCAAAATATTGGGAAATGTGCATGACCTTAAATGACAACTGGGGTTATCAAGCAAAAGATACGCATTGGAAAACACCTTATGAAGTCATCACTATTTTCACGGATGTCATATCCAATGGTGGGAACCTTTTATTTGATATTGGGCCCAAAGCAGACGGCACTTTTCCGAAAGAAGTACACCAAACTTTAAAGGAGTTGGGTGATTGGAATAAAAGAAACGGTGAGGCTGTATTTAACACACTAGGCGGTATAGGACAAGGCCACTTTTACGGACCTTCTACCCTTTCAAAAGATTCTAGCACTTTGTATTTATTTATACAAGGACATATCAATGGTGCTGTTTCCTTAAAAGGGTTAAGGAATAAAATCAAAAGTATTAGTGTAGTACACAATAAACAGCCGTTGAAATACAAAATAGTTGGTAAAATATCTTGGAGTGCTATTCCAGGCATCGTTTATATTAACGTACCTGAAAACTTGAACGACAAATACGTAACTGTTTTAAAACTACAATTAGACGGACCAATTAGTATGTACAAAGGAACGGGTGGTTTGTAAACTAGCCAATACTTTTACCTAGGTAGGGAATTTTCCTTAGCAAATAAATGATGCCAAAAGAGCAGGCAAAACATAATAAGCTAATTGTAGGTATGCTTAATAAAGGATGAAATGAATTAATACTTATTAGGTATTCGTCAATTAAAGCCAAAACAAGGTAATGTATGAGGTAAATACCATAGCTATATTTACAAACTTGATTAACCAAATTAGTCATCCAGCTTGATAATTGAACAGTTGATTGTTTAGCAATTAAATAAATACTAGCGCTCATAATAAAAATACCTGGCGTAAGAGGTGCTAAATAGGCATCATTAAACTCATTTTTAGCAAAGGAAGTAGTATAAGTAATTGCAGCTATGGTTGCAATTGAAATGATTAATAGTAGCCAAGGAATTACCTTATTTAATTTGAAGTAATTAAAAAAACAAAAACCGGCAATTAGATATCCAATATATCCAGTAAAATAATTGAAATCAAAGTCGGTGGTATAGTTATTTAAAAATGGATTGGCAAATAATAAGAAAAACCAAAATCCAAGAAATAAATACAACTCTTTAGGAGAGGCATATTTTGTCCATTTTGAAAAAATAGGAATCAACAAATAAACGCCTATTATCATATACACATACCATAAATGCACTTCGGTACCCGACAATGCTTTTTCAATTAATAACTCATTTTTTTGAGCAGTCGTTAATGCATTTCCAAACAAATCATCCCAATTGTTATATAACAAATACACTATACTCCAAATTAAAAAAGGGATAATGATTTTGTTAAATGCATTTTTAAGAAAGCTCCCTAGCTTGTCATTGTAATTGGACAAAACAAAGGAGCCAGTAAGCATCACAAACACAGGAACAGACCACCTTACGGCCGCATTAAAAATAACAGCAATCAACCAATGCCATTTATCAATATGCCCAAAATTTAAAATTACATAGGATGAGCAATGTATTACTACTACCCCCAAAGTGGCAGCTGCTCTTAAATTATTGGCCCATCCTAATTGCGAGGTATTACTCATTAGAAGTTAATTGTTTCAAAAAAATCTACCATTTAAAAATAGCCATTTTTATTCAAAAAAGGTTGCTTACCCATTCAAAAGGTCTTTATTTATTGAATTTCCCCTATTGTTAATTCATTAAATTTTATACATTTGGTATAGGAATTACGTCAAAATCTACCTATGAAAAAATCAACCATTTTTATTCTTTCCATTTTATTATACCAAT
>CAINFN010000037.1 GCA_903848125.1 uncultured Bacteroidota bacterium | reverse complement strand
TCTGTTTTAGCACTTTCATTTTAGCACTACTTAAATAACTAGAATAAGTAAGTGGAGAAGTAACCACTCTTATGAAAATGGTTAATAAGAAAATTACCCAACCAAAATTTTTAATAAAGCCTGCAAAAAAATCAAATACAGGCATTAAAATATATTTATTAATAGGTCGAACAAATGAATATAAATCTCTACCTAAGTTGACTATTTTTTCCATTTCAGGCGCCTGTGTTTTCAATATTTGAAAATCATTGGGCCCATAATATAAGCTAAGGGCTATGTTCGCATTAGTACCAGATAATTTAGTTTGCACCTGTGCTTGCAAAGCAGCCAAGCCATCACCACTGTCTATCTTTCTTTGCCAATCAATTTTACCTGATCCAAAACCATCTTTTGCAATAAGCGTAGTGGTAAAAAATTGTTGCACTAAGCCTATCCATTGAACGGGCTTTTCAAAAGCCTTTGTAGTCTTACTTGAAATGTAATCAAACTCACCTCCTTCAGAAAAACAGATATTAGACATTTGACGCTCATATTTTGAAGTGCGCTCTTGTTGAATACTGTGCACATCCCAAATTAAATTGACTTGATTATTTGTAAGCAATTGGTCTGTTCCGTCTAATTTAATATTCCATTCGATATTATATTTATTGGGCGCTAAAGAAAACTGATGACGAACCGTTTTGCCAGCTGGTGTAGTAAAAGTATATTCTATTTTTTGAACACCATTTTCATTTGGCAAAATAGTAGTGGTTGGAAATAGTACTTGATTGATTTGTACTGTTTGATTGTTACCCAAATTGACAGGATAATTTAACGAACTACTATCCCCTAAAAACACATTTTCCTTTTTGTAATTGGTGTACTTTTTTAAAGTCACTCCTACTACTTGTCCACCCTTATTGCTCAACTTTACTTTAACTAATTCATTCTCTAAATAAGAGAATTGCTCTTGTACAGAATCGACTGATTTTGCGATACCAGCTGCTCCAGAAGTGCTGTCTACTTTAATTGGGTTTTTTAAAGCAGCTGCTTTTTCAGCAGTCGCTTTAATCATTGCAACAGAATCATCAAAATGCTTTTTATAAGAAGCCATTTCGGTTTGTTGCTTATTGGTGTACCAGAAGTACATAAAAAATAAACCAGCTAATAAAACAAAACCAACGACCGTATTTTTATCCGTATTCATAATCAGTTTTTAAACGTATTTAACGAGGACCAAAGGTATGTTTTTTATTGTTGATTTTAATAGCCAAAAAGAGGCCTTTAGGCCTAAAAAAACGACCATTTAAACTTAAATTAAGCTCCATGAAAGACAAAATTCAATTGAAATTTATCTTTTGGAAGCGAGCTCTTTAGCGGCAGCAATAAAATGAACAAATAAAGGAGCAGGATGCTCTACGGTACTTTTTAATTCAGGATGATATTGTACCCCAATAAAAAACGGATGATTGGGTAATTCTACAATTTCAACCAACCCTAACTCAGGATTTATTCCACTGGTTACCATTCCTTTTTCTTGGAATAATTTTAAAAAGGTATTGTTGAATTCATATCTATGACGATGACGCTCATTGATATTTGTTTCACCATATATTTTATACGCTAAGGTATCTTTTGCAATTGTGCAAGGATAAGAACCTAAACGCATGGTTCCTCCTTTCATAGTAATTCTTTTTTGATCTTCCATCATGTCAATGACTGGATGCTCAGTATCGGGGTCCATTTCCACTGAATGCGCTCCTTTTAAATGTAAAATATTACGCGCAAATTCAATAACTGCCATTTGCATCCCTAAACAAATTCCAAAAAATGGTAATTTATTTTCTCTAGAATATTTCACTGCAATAATCTTTCCTTCGATTCCTCTATTCCCAAAACCTGGTGCTACTAATAAGCCATCTAATCCTTTCAATTGCTCATTCACATTTGCTTCAGATAAGTTTTCGCTATGCACATTTACTACATTCACCTTTACCTCATTCATCGCTCCTGCATGAATGAAACTTTCTAAAATTGATTTATAGGCATCTTGTAGTTCTATGTATTTCCCAATCAAACCAATATTGACGATTGCCTTAGGGTGTTTTAGTTTGTCTAAAAAAACATTCCATTTGGTTAAATCTGGCTCCTTGAAATTTTGAATATTTAATTTTTTAAGTACAATTAAATCCAAT
>CAINFN010000036.1 GCA_903848125.1 uncultured Bacteroidota bacterium | reverse complement strand
TGAATAGCCTGGACAAGCATTTGCTTGTCCGAGGTATTCAATAATTTGTCTGTATTAGTTTTAAAAAACGAAAAGGGATTCCACATAAGTTTGATTAAAGAATGGTGATTAAGAGATGCGTTAAAATTTAACTTCAGGTGCTTTAGAAGCGCCTTCATCTGCTTTAAATCCATCCTTGGTTTTGAATCCAAAAGCACCTGCTAGTAAGTTAATAGGGAATGATCTTGCTTGCTTATTATAATCTGCAACAGCAGCATTAAAATCATTTCTAGAAACCTTAATTCTATTTTCAGTACCTTCTAATTGCGCTTGCAATCCACGGAAAGCTTCATTGGCTTTTAGGTTAGGATAGTTTTCAGAAACTACCATCAAACGACCTAGGGCTTGTGACAACTGACCTTGATTGGCTTGGAATTGTTGTAATTTTTCTGGTGTTAAATCCTTGGCATCTACTTTCATTTGTGTAGCGCTTGCACGCGCAGCAATTACATTTTCTAAAGTAGTTTTCTCAAAATTAGCTTCCCCTTTTACAGAGGCCACTAAATTAGGTATCAAGTCGGCACGACGTTGATAGTCACTTTGAACATTGTTCCAAGCTTGTTTTACATTCTCATCTTGATTGACCAATCCATTGTAACCACTACATCCCATTCCAAATAAGATTACAATGACTCCTAAAAAAATGAATAAACCTAAATTTTTGCGTAACATAGTTTTGTATTTGTTTGTAAAGATAATGCAAAGCAGATGCCAAACTTTGCGCATGACGGAATTACATGACAAATATATCCCCTCAGCTAGGCTGAAGGGATATATTTAACAAGTTCTTAGGCTTAATTCTATGTTTACCGACCTTTTAGCCTTTAATAGCTGCTATTCCTGGAAGTGTTTTGCCTTCAAAATATTCTAACATGGCACCACCGCCTGTACTTACATAACTAACTTTATCATTAAAGCCAAACTGGTTAACGGCTGACACACTGTCTCCACCGCCTACTAAACTAAAAGCACCGTTTTGAGTAGCTTCTGCAACTGCCACTGCAATGGCCTTGGTGCCCGCTTGAAAATTTTCCATTTCAAAAACGCCCATCGGTCCATTCCATAATATAGTTTTACTTGCTAAAATTACTTTTGCAAATAGTTCTCTCGATTTTTCTCCAACATCCAAGCCTTCCCAACCATCGGGTATTTCACCACTTGCACAAGTTTGCGTATTAGCGGAATTGCTGAAATCATCGGCTATTATATTATCTACAGGCAAATGAATATTTACTCCCTTTGCTTTTGCTTTAGCTAAAATTTCTAAAGCAAGTGGCATACGATCGTCTTCATGAATTGATTTTCCAATTTTTCCACCTTGTGCTTTAAAGAAAGTATAGGCCATCCCTCCTCCAATAATAATATCAGTAGCGCGGTCTAATAAATTTTCAATAATTAAAATTTTATCAGACACTTTTGCTCCTCCAATAATGGCTGTAAATGGTTTTTGTGCTGCGTGCATTACTTTTTCTGCACTCATTACTTCACCTTCCATCACCAATCCAAAGGTTCTATTTTCTTTTGAAAAGAATTGTGCAATAATAGCAGTGGAGGCATGTGCGCGGTGCGCTGTTCCAAATGCATCATTCACGTATACATCTCCCAATTTTGATAATTTTTCGGCAAAGGCCACATCCCCTTTTTCTTCTTCTTTATAAAAACGCAAATTCTCTAATAACAATACTTCGCCTGCTTTTAAAGCAGCCGCTTTATCAATGGCTTCTGCACCAATACAATCATTCGCAAATTGAACATTTACACCACCTAATAGTTCAGACAAATGTTGTACAATATGCTTTAATGAATATTTTTCAGTAGGCCCCTCCTTAGGACGACCTAGGTGACTCATTAAAATTACACTTCCGCCATCTTTCAAAATTTTTGTAATAGTTGGAATGGTGGCACGCATACGGTTATCATCCGTAATTTCAAAGGCATCGTTTAAAGGCACATTAAAATCAACACGAATCAAGGCCTTTTTACCTGCGAAAGAAAAATCTTTAAATGAACTCATAATTTATATTTATTGCTTAGATAGACTAATTAAAAATGCCCTCCCGAGGGAAGGCATTTATTTTATAAAATCTTATTTTATTTTACTTGCGAAATATTTCACCGTACGCACTAACTGGCTTACATAGCTCATTTCGTTATCGTACCAGCTAACTGTTTTAACCATTTGCACATCGCCCTGTGTCATTACTTTAGTTTGTGTTGCATCAAATAATGAACCATAAGTAATTCCAATAATATCAGAACTAACAATTTCATCTTCGGTATAACCGAAAGATTCATTTGCCGCTGCCTTCATTGCTGCGTTTATTTCTTCTACTGTTACTTTCTTAGATAAGATAGTCGTTAACTCTGTTAAAGAACCTGTGATGGTTGGAACACGTTGAGCAGATCCATCTAATTTACCTTTTAAAGAAGGTAATACTAAACCAATTGCTTTTGCAGCACCTGTACTATTAGGTACAATATTGGCAGCTGCAGCACGTGCACGACGTAAATCACCTTTAGGATGAGGTCCGTCTAATGTATTTTGATCATTAGTATAAGCATGAACTGTTAACATTAAACCTGTAACAATACCGAATTTATCTTCTAATACTTTAGCCATGGGTGCTAAACAGTTGGTCGTACAAGATGCGCCAGAGATTACTGTTTCAGTACCATCTAAAATTTCGTGGTTGGTATTAAATACCACTGTTTTCATATCTCCTGTTGCTGGAGCAGAAATAACTACTCTCTTCGCGCCTGCTTTAATATGTAACTCTGCTTTTTCTTTATCTGTAAAAAATCCAGTTGATTCAATCACTACATCAACATTGTGCGCCCCCCAAGGAATTTGAGAAGGATCGCGTTGAGCATATATTTTTACGGCATGTCCGTTAACGACTACTGAATCCTCAGTTGATTTTACTTCAGCCTCAAAACGACCTTGTGCACTATCATACTTTAATAAATGTGCCAAAACTGCTGGAGAAGTAAGGTCATTGATAGCCACTACCTCGATCCCTTCCATGTTATAAATTTGGCGAAAAACCAAACGACCAATACGGCCAAAACCATTGATTGCAACTTTAACTGAACTCATTGTATTAATTTTTATTTTTCAATAGGAGACGCAAAGGTACCATCTTTTTAAAAAATATGGGGTAAATAAATTTGAAGAAATCAATAAAATCAAGGATTTATACAAACAATTGATCGTATTTGAGTATGCCTGCTGCGATTTCAGCTATTGGGTTGGGCAGAATTAAACCCCGCTAGGGCATTGATAATCACTAAAAAATCCAAAAACTTTTGGCAGTAAAGCGTTTG
>CAINFN010000035.1 GCA_903848125.1 uncultured Bacteroidota bacterium | reverse complement strand
CCTCTAGTGGTATAAGCAATAAAGCTTACGTTGGGAACTGTGGTAATTACTGTTTGATTAAACTCTCTTTCTAAACGTTCTTGGATAATTTCCATATGCAGTAATCCTAGAAATCCGCATCGAAATCCAAAACCTAATGCTTGAGAAGTTTCTAATTCAAAAGTTAAAGATGCGTCGTTCAATTGTAATTTTTCCATACAATCTCTTAACTCTTCAAACTCATCGGTGTTCACCGGATATATTCCTGCAAATACCATCGGCTTTACTTCTTCAAAACCATTAATCATTTCCCCAGGATTATTGGCCAAGGTAATCGTATCTCCTACTTTAACTTCTTTTGCTACTTTAATGCCTGTAATAATATAACCCACATCTCCTGCTCTTACTTCTGCCTTAGGGGTCATCGCCAATTTTAATACGCCCACTTCATCTGCATTGTAATCTCTACCAGATGCGACAAAGCGAATTTTATCATTCTTCTTTAATACCCCATTCATAATTCTGTAGTAAACAATAATACCACGAAAACTATTAAATACACTATCAAAAATTAAGGCTTGCAGTGGCGCTTCAGGATCACCCACTGGTGCTGGGATACGTTCTGCAATAGCTTGTAAAATTTCTTCAATACCAATTCCAGAACGACCACTGGCTAGTAAAATATCTTCTTGCTTACATCCTATTAATTCAATGATTTGATCGGTTACTTCTGGAATTTTAGCCCCATCCATATCAATCTTATTAATCACTGGAATAATCTCTAAATTATTTTCCAATGCTAAATATAAATTGCTAATAGTTTGTGCTTGTATACCTTGAGAGGCATCCACTAATAATAATGCACCTTCGCAAGCCGCTAAGGCTCTACTTACTTCATAACTAAAATCAACGTGCCCAGGTGTGTCAATTAAATTATAGGTATAGGTGGTTCCTTTGTGTACATAATTAATTTGAATCGCGTGACTCTTAATCGTAATTCCTTTTTCACGCTCTAAATCCATATCATCTAAAACCTGATTCATCATTTCACGTTCGGTAATCGTTTTAGTATGCTCTAATAAACGATCTGCCAAGGTACTTTTACCGTGATCAATATGGGCGATGATACAAAAATTTCTAATATTCTTCATGTAAGTGAAAGTAGTCTTTTAAAATCTATTTAAGTGCATTGATAATGGCTTCAAATTCAGTGGCAACTAAGGAAGCACCTCCTACTAATCCTCCATCAACATCAGGTTGAGAAAATAATTCTTTAGCATTAGCGCCTTTAACGCTTCCGCCATATAATATTGAAATTTCTTGTGCGATGTCATTGCCATATTTATTCGCCAAACAAGATCTAATGTAGGCATGTATTTCTTGAGCTTGCTCACTGCTTGCTGTTTTACCAGTACCTATCGCCCAGATAGGTTCATAGGCAATCACTACTTTAACTATTTCAGCTGCTGATAAATGAAACAATCCATTTATTAATTGAGCTTCAACAAATTCATTTTGTTTACCTGATTCTCTAATTAACAAAGGTTCTCCGCAACAAAATAGAGGGGTACTATCAATGGCTAAAACAGCATTCACTTTTTCAGCTAACAAGGCATCTGATTCTGCAAAATATTCACGACGTTCAGAATGACCTAATACAATATGTTTAATGCCAACAGATGCTAACATAGTAGCACTAATTTCCCCTGTATAGGCGCCATTAGTTTTTTGATGACAGTTTTGTGCAGCCACTAATAATTGAGGATGATTGGCTAATTTTTCAATAGCAAGAGGAATATAAATAGCAGGAACAGCAAAAATGGCTTGTTGATTTGCTTTTAATTGGATAGGTGCAGCAACTATTTCGTTCAATAAAGTACTGGCTTCAGCACTAGTTAAATTCATTTTCCAGTTGGCTGCTGCGATTTGTTTTCTCATAGATGATCGAATGGGTTAAATATTGCTGTTATTTTGCGCAGCGAAGGTAATCAAATTTTATGGCTAAATAGGTTGGGTTTCCATATACAAATGCCTTAAAATTGACTTTTCAGGTTCAGTTATTGAAAAGCCTTTTAATTTTTGCCAATTATTGATATCACTTATTGCTTTTTCATATTGATAGCTAGGAAGGATGCCCCAGGTAAAATTGGGCAAGTTTTTGGGTAAAAGTCCATTCCCAAATATATTGGCGCTCACCCCAATATAGGAACCTGTATTGATACTTGATTGAATAGCAAATCTGCTATAATCTCCCATGAGCATGCCCATTTTTTGACCCACTGTGACCCATTCTTGCTTATACTCATTCCACATTTGAACTTTGCCAGCGGTGTTTTTAATATTACTATTACAGGTGCCTGCTCCAATATTACACCAATGTCCAACAATACTATCCCCTAAATACCCTTCATGTCCCTTATTTGAATATCCTAATAGTACCGAGTTCTTAATTTCCCCACCTGCCAAACAATAAGGCCCAATGGTGGTGGCACCATAAATACTGGTATTCATCTTTACCACCGCTTTATGCCCCAAAACGAACGGGCCTCTGATAGAACTACCTTCCATTACAATGGCTTCTTTACCAATATAAATGGCCCTTCACTTGCATTTAAATTAGCACATAATACAGTGGCTCCTTCTTCGATAAATACATTTTCTGGATGGACTACTTTATTGCTACTGTCAATGGCTTGGCTTTTCTTTTTGCTTTTAATCCATTGGATATCTCTATCAATCCATTTGCCATGTAAGGCAAGTAAATGAAGTTGATCTTGAACAAAAGCCACCTCCTTATAAGTGATTGGTGGAAGGTGGGCCAATAGTATTTTTTGAAATGATCTTTCCTTAGATTTAGTAGCAATCCATTTTCCACTATCACTCATTAATTTTTCTCCATCTTTAAGCGCATTAATCTGTTCAATAAGCGCTTCCGAAGGAATACAAGTAATATTTATAAAATAAAGGGAGTCTTCGTTTTTTAAAAAAGAATTGTCTTCAAATAATACTTGCAAGTAATTTACAGTATATACGCCGCATGAATCATTTAATGCTTGTTCCCATCTTTCTTGAAAACTATAAATACCCACTCTTAAGCTTGCCAAAGATTGAGTTAAACTAAAAGGGTAAAAATTGCCCCTATCGGCTATATCCACTAAAATGTATCTCATTTTTGGAGGTTTATGGTGTAAAATTAGATAAATTTTTATCAATTATTGGAACTTCCTAACACGTGTTCCTTTTATGATTATTTTTGTAGTCTAATATTATAATTTATGCAATTCGGTACTTTCAATTATCCAGCTCCAGTAAATGAACCTGTTTTAAGTTATGCACCAGGTTCGGCAGAAAAATTAGCTTTAAAAGAAGCCATTAGCTCTTTAAAGAAAAAAACTTTAGATATACCAATGGTCATTAATGGACAGGAAATAAGAACAGGTATAAAACAATCCATTCATCCCCCTCATGAAATAAAACATACCCTTGGTCATTTTCATGTAGGTAGTAAAAAAGAAGTAAATGCGGCAATCGCTGCTGCCTTAAAAGTAAGAAACGCTTGGGCCAATATGAATTGGGAAGCAAGAGCTCATATCTTTTTAAAAGCGGCTGATTTGCTTGCTACAAAATATCGTTTTGAAATGAATGCCTCAACGATGCTTGGTCAAAGTAAAAATGCATTCCAAGCAGAAATAGATGCTGCTTGCGAATTAATTGATTTCCTAAGATTCAATGTTCATTTTTTAAGTGAGATCTATCAACAACAACCCATTTCTTCACCGGGCATGCACAATAGAATGGAATACCGCGGATTAGAAGGATTTGTTTTAGCTATCACTCCATTTAATTTTACGGCGATTGGTGGTAATCTACCAGCTTCTGCTGCCATGTGTGGAAACGTGGTGGTATGGAAACCAGCCAATACACAAATATATTCTGCGCAATTATTTATGCGTATTTTGAAAGAAGCTGGATTGCCAGACGGAGTAATCAATATGGTCTATGTGGATGGCCCAACAGTGGGTGCTGCTTGTTTTACGCATCCTGATTTTGCTGGGGTTCATTTTACAGGAAGTACGGGCGTATTCAATTACATGTGGAAACAAATTGGAGAAAATATTTCAAACTACAAATCATATCCAAGAATTGTGGGTGAAACCGGAGGAAAAGATTTTGTGATGGTTCATGAATCTGCAGATGTTGATACAGTAGTGACAGCTTTGGCACGAGGTGCCTTTGAATACCAGGGTCAAAAATGTTCAGCTGCCTCTCGCGCCTACTTGCCAAGTAATCTTGCGCCGGCTATCAAAGAAAAATTGGTTAAAACAATTAAGACAATGAAAATGGGAACGGTTGAAAATTTTTCCAATTTTGTGAATGCAGTCATTGATGAAAAATCTTTTGACAACATTGCTTCTTTCATTGATCGTGCAAAGAAAGATAAAAAAGCAAAAATTTTAGTGGGTGGGAATTACAATAAAAAACAAGGTTATTTTGTTGAACCTACTGTGATAGAAACGACCGATCCTAAATATAGCACCATGTGTGAAGAAATTTTTGGCCCGGTACTTACTATTTATACTTACCCAGCTACTGAATTTGAAGCCACTTTAAAAATACTAGACAGTACTTCAAAATATGCACTTACTGGTGCCATTATTGCTCAGGATAGAAAAGCGATTGAATTGGCTACTGTTAAACTAAGGCATGCGGCTGGAAATTTTTATATCAATGACAAGCCAACTGGAGCTGTTGTTGGTCAACAACCTTTTGGAGGTGCTAGGGCTTCTGGAACCAATGATAAAGCGGGAAGTATGCTAAATTTATATAGATGGTTAAGCGCTAGGACAATAAAGGAGACTTTTAACCCTCCAACCGACTACAAATACCCGTTTTTAAAAGAAGCATAAGACCCGGTATTTTAGACTGATTTAATATAAGAAATTAGTATATTTGCTGCTCAAAATTAAAAGGACTGTGGCCCAAAAATTTTCAAAAGAAACCTATATCTATTGGTACGAACTGATGCAATTAATCCGTCAATTTGAATTGAAATCGGAGGAAATGTATAAAATGGCCGGTAAAATTCGTGGTTTTTACCATGCTTATGTTGGACAAGAAGCCATCGCGGCTGGTTGTATGACAGCGACCAATCAAGAAGACCCTTTTATTACTGGCTACCGTGACCATGGATTTGCCTTGGCTAAAGGAGTGAGTCCAAATGCAGGTATGGCTGAATTGTACGGAAAAGCAACGGGTGTTTCTAAGGGAAAAGGGGGCAGCATGCACTTTTTTAGTAAGGAGCATTTTTTTTATGGAGGCCATGGAATAGTGGGTGCCCAAATTGGTACCGGAGCTGGATTGGCTTTTGCTGAACAGTATCGTGGATCAAAAAACGTAGTCGTTTGTTTTTTTGGCGATGGCGCTGCAAGACAAGGTATGTTACATGAAGTATTTAATTTGGCCATGCTTTGGAAATTGCCAGTCATATTTGTTTGTGAAAACAACAATTATGCCATGGGTACTTCTGTTGAAAGAACAAGTAATGTTATAGATATATATAAATTGGCAGATGGTTATGAAATGCCTGCCGATAAGTTAGACGGAATGTCACCAGAAGCGGTGCATGAAGGAATTGCTAGAGCTGCTAAAAGAGCTCGTGAGGGAGATGGTCCAACTTTACTTGAAATGAAAACCTATCGATACAAAGGACATTCTGTATCTGATCCTCAAAAATACCGTTCTAAGGATGAAGTGGAAGAGTACAAAGACCAAGATCCAATTACAAAAGTATCAAAGACAATCTTAGAGAATAATTTTGCTACCGTATCTGAGTTAAAAGCTATTGATGATAAAATAGCTGCAATTATTGAAGCCTCTGTTAAATTTGCAGAGGAAAGTCCATGGCCAGATGATAACGAATTATTGAAAGACGTTTATATTGATTCTTCTTATCCATTTATTGTTGATTAATATTTAATAAAAAAACATGAGCGAATTACACCAAGAGAAACATCCATTTTTAGACTTTGTAAAAAACAATCAAAAAACACTTACTTACACATTAACATTAATAGTTGTTGTGATTGCTGGTTATTTTGGATATACTGAATTATATCAAAATCCAAGAGAAGCTAAAGCTGCAGATGCAATGTATACTGCCGAGAAATATTTTGCTGTAGATTCATCTAATTTAGTTTTAAATGGAGATGGAACAAGTAAAGGCGTATTGTATATAATTAAACAATATAGCGGTACTCAATCCGCTAACTTAGCAAAATACTATGCTGGTATAAGTTATTACAGACTAAATGATTTTAATAAATCTATCGAATATTTAAAAGATTTCTCTACTTCATCTAAGCAAGTTCAAGCCATTGCTTATGGCACCATTGGAGATGCTTATTCTGAAATTAAGAAGACAGATGACGCTGTTAGTTATTACAAAAAAGCAGGAAGCCATTTTCCAGAAGATGAAGCTATTTCATCTGAATATATGTTCCGTGCTGCAGCTTTATTAGAATTAAATGGCAAGGCGGATGATGCAGTAGCCATTTACAATGATATCAAATCAAAATATCCTAAGTCTGAAAAAGGGCTTAACGCTGATAAATATATCAATAGACTTAAGGTACAGCCTTAATCAACTACCTAAAAGAACTCCTAAAAAGGCATTCTCCACCAAATGTGGAGAATGCCTTTTTATTTTAAGCAATAATTTAAATCACAATTGTTATTTTTGACTTATGACAGTCCAATTATTTGTTCCTTGTTTTATGGATCAACTTTATCCAAATGCAGCCTATAATACAATTAAGGTATTAGAAAAAGCTGGATGTACTGTAAAATACAATGACAAACAAACTTGTTGTGGCCAACCAGCATTTAATGCAGGTTTTTGGGCGGAATCAAAAGATGTTTGTACCAAATTTGTGCAAGATTTTTACGGCACAGATTATATAGTTAGTCCGAGTGCAAGTTGTACAGGTTTTGTAAGAAACAACTATGGTAAATTATTTGAGAACAATGCATTTCAAAGTCCAGCAAAAAAAGTAACTACTCGAATGTTTGAATTGTCTGAGTTTTTAGTGAAGATTTTAAAAGTTACAAATTTAGGTGCCAGCTTTGAAGGCAAAGCAACCTACCACGATAGTTGTGCTGCTTTAAGAGAATGT
>CAINFN010000034.1 GCA_903848125.1 uncultured Bacteroidota bacterium | reverse complement strand
GGGCTTGTGGCACCACCCGGGCTCGAACCGGGGACACAAGGATTTTCAGTCCTTTGCTCTACCAACTGAGCTACAGCGCCATCCTTTGGTTCAGTTTAATAATAAGACTATTACATCCTAAGACCTTTATGAACCGGGGAGCAAATATAGGCCAGGCGGCCTTAAATAGCAAAAAATATGGATTCTTTATTGAAAATCAGTGTTTTACTAAGCCGAAGTGGCCACAATAAAAAACGAAATAATAATTAATGCCAAACCCATCCACTGTTTTGGGCTAAGTCTTTCTTTAAAAAAGAAGTACCCTATTAATACCGATAATAACTGGCTACTGATAATTAAAATATTAATAACCATAATAGGCAAGTACTGATAAGATATATTAATAGCAAGGCCCCCAGCTACTAATAAGAATCCTAGTTTTAAATAAGTGAAAATATGTTTTGCACTTATATAGTTCAATAAGTTTTTTAATAAGCCATCGCGTATAACCAATACGAGTCCAAATAACATAGCAGTGGTTTCTATCACCAAACTAAAACCCAAAGGACCCCACCAGCTAATTGGATAAGTATATAAAGCATAAGAGCTGCCCCAAAAAAAGCTAGCCAATAATCCATACAACATTCCATTTTTTTGTTCGCTAATACTTGTATGAACTTTACTTTGAAAATATAAAAGCAATAAACCAGCCGTTGAAAATATAAAAGCGTATAGATAATTTGCTTTCCAAACTTCTCCCACTATAAATACAGCCGTTAAAATTGTAAATAATTTTATCGCAGATACAGGCACCACAATGCTTACAGGCGCGCGCTGTATGCCTCTTAAAAAAAATACCAGCCCAAAAATATTAAATACACTTAATGCGATGGTTAATAATAAAGGCGTCCCCAAGCTTAATGTATGGATGGTCCATCCTTTAAAAAAAGCATTGTCTCTACATCCAAAATATAATATTGAAAATATTACTGAAGCAAATATGCCTCTATAAAACATGCCTATTTGATAAGGTATCGTATGTGTTACTTTTTTCCAATAGGAATTACTTATTGCAAAACAAAATGCACCAATTAAGACAAATAAAATTCCCATTATTAATATTCACAATTTTTCGGCGTACGCGCAAAAGGAATCACGTCTCTAATATTGGTCATGCCTGTTACAAACTGAATCATTCTTTCAAAACCTAAACCAAAGCCCGCGTGTGGCACGGTGCCAAATCTTCTGGTATCTAAATACCAACTCATGTCCTCTAATGGAATGTGCATGGCTTTCATTCTTGCCTCCAACTTATCTAAACGCTCTTCTCTTTGGCTTCCACCTACGATCTCTCCAATACCCGGTGCCAGTATATCCATAGCAGCCACGGTTTCCTTGCCTGGCTCACAACCATCGTTCATGCGCATATAAAAAGCTTTAATAGCCGCAGGATAACCTGTAACTATTACTGGTTTTTTGAAATGTTGCTCGACTAAATATCTTTCATGCTCACTTTGTAAATCAATCCCCCACTTTACTTCGTATTGGAATTTCTTTTTCTTATAATGATTGCTATTTAATAAAATATCTATCGCTTCTGTATAAGTAATGCGTTCAAAATTATTATTCACCACCAATTCTAATTTCTCTCTTAAACCAAGGCCACTTCTTTTTTCTGTAGGCAATTGTTTTTCTTCTTCTGCTAAACGCGCATCTAAAAAATCAATATCATCTGCATTATTTTTTAATGCATAATTAATTAAATATTTAATGAAGGTTTCAGCCAAGTTCATATTGTCCTCAATATCATAAAAAGCCATTTCAGGTTCAATCATCCAAAACTCTGCAAGGTGTCGAGTGGTGTTTGAATTCTCTGCACGGAAGGTGGGACCAAAAGTATAAATCTCTGAAAAGGCCATGGCGCCTAGCTCTCCTTCGAGTTGACCACTCACGGTTAAGTTGGTTCCTTTGCCAAAAAAATCTTGTGTATAATCAATTTCACCTTTATCATTTTTTGGAGCGCCTTCTAATGGAAGTGTAGTTACTTTAAACATTTCTCCGGCGCCTTCCGCATCTGAGCTTGTAATAATAGGTGTATGTAAATACACAAATCCTCTTTCGTTATAAAATTGATGTACTGCAAAAGCTAGTGCATGTCTTAATCTAAATACCGATCCAAATGTATTGGTACGAAAACGCAAATGCGCTTTCTCTCTTAAAAATTCTAAAGAATGTTTTTTGGGTTGTAAAGGAAATTTCTCTGCATCACTGTCTCCTAAAATTTCAATGGTCTTTGCTTTTACCTCTACGCTTTGTCCCTTACCTAAACTCTCCACCACGGTACCCACTATTTTTAAAGAGGCTCCAGTAGTCACTCGCTTTAATGTCGCTTCATCAAATTCTCCTAACGTGGCCACAATTTGAATATTGGCATTTGTACTTCCGTCGTTGAGCGCAATAAATTGGTTATTTCTAAAAGTACGCACCCATCCCATGACCACCACTTCGGTCCCCGTTGGGGTGCCCGACAACAATTGCTTTATTTTGATTCTATCGTTGAACATGTTTCTGATTTCGAATGGCAAAGATAATCGGTTTCTAGGGCCAAATACCCTGTTTTAGGTATAAAAACAGATAAAAAATTGTTTTTTTGTTAAAAAATCTGCTTAACATTGCAGTAGCAACGAGCAAATTGATTCTTTTTAATGTTGATAGCTCGCTACCCCAATTCCCAATATTCAATTTACGGTCTCAGTTATTTCGACCGAAATTTCAAAAAGCGTTCAAATAAGCCCAAATCTTTATTCGATTTTTAAATAAACCATAGTTCAAAGTGCCAGAAAAAGAAGACAAACCAAAAAGGGGACGTAAACCCGTTGTAGCTGCTCCAGCCGCAAAAAAAGCAGTAGCCTCTAAAAAAGTCGAGCCTGCTAAAAACAATACCGAAGACGATAAAGCTTCTAAAATTGCCCAAGCCTTATTTGGCGATGAAAGTGCAGCAAGTAGCCAAGCGGCTGCTACCCCCAATAGTGAAGCTAATCCATCTGCTCAAGCACCTGCTTCAGCGGATCAAGCAGGCACTGGTGTTGCACCCAATGGAGGACCGAATGGTGGACCCAACTTACCAGCACAACGTTATCCGCAACCTAAAAAACAACCTGTATTTAATGTTGAGTTTGATGGCGTAATTGAGTCTGAAGGTGTTTTAGAAATGATGCCCGATGGTTATGGTTTTTTACGCTCTTCCGATTACAACTATTTATCATCTCCCGATGATGTATATGTTTCGCCTTCTCAAATAAAAGCATTTGGTTTAAAAGTGGGTGACACCGTTCATGGAACGGTTCGTGTACCACGCGAAGGTGAAAAATATTTTGCCTTGACCAAAGTACATCAGGTAAATGGAAAAAATCCAGATGAAATTCGCGACCGTATTCCTTTTGATTATCTAACGCCTATTTTCCCTTTTGAAAAATTAAATTTATATACTTCTGCCAATAATTACAGCACCCGTATTATGGATTTGTTTACCCCCATTGGTAAGGGTCAAAGAGGTTTGATTGTGGCACAACCTAAAGTGGGTAAGACCATGTTGTTGAAAGAGGTGGCCAATGCGATTGCAGCTAACCACCCTGAATGTTATTTGATTATATTATTAATAGATGAAAGACCAGAAGAGGTGACAGATGTTGAGCGTTCTGTAAAAGGAGAAGTGATTGCTTCTACTTTTGATGAGCCTGCAGAAAAGCACGTAAAGGTTTCATCGGTTGCATTACAAAAAGCAAAACGCTTGGTGGAGTGCGGTCATGATGTAGTTATTTTATTAGATTCTATTACGCGTTTAGCACGTGCACACAATACCGTAGCGCCTAGTTCTGGTAAAGTATTATCGGGTGGTGTGGAAGCAACTGCCCTATTGCGTCCAAAACAATTTTTTGGTGCAGCACGTAAAATTGAAAACGGCGGATCACTTACCATATTAGCCACTGCCTTAATTGAAACTGGTTCTAAAATGGACGAAGTAATTTTTGAGGAATTTAAAGGAACCGGTAATATGGAATTGGTATTGGATCGTCGTTTAGCGAATAAGCGTATTTTCCCTGCTATTGATTTAGTAGGATCAAGCACGCGTCGTGATGATTTATTATTAGATAAAGATGTTTTAGGTAGAATGAATATTCTTCGTTTGTTTATTAATGATATGAACAACGATGAAGCAATGAATGAATTATTAAAACGTATGCGAGGCACTAAAGACAATGAAGAGTTTTTAGCCAGCATGAATCGTTAAATAAAAAAGGCCCTTAAAAAAATAAGGGCCTTTTTTATTTTATAT
>CAINFN010000033.1 GCA_903848125.1 uncultured Bacteroidota bacterium | reverse complement strand
TTGGGTATCAGCTATTTTGTTATGAGTTGGTACTTGATTGCCTAAAAAGTAATCTTTGAATTGATTCATACCTGCATTGGTAAAAAGCAAGGTAGGGTCGTTTTTAACCACGATGGGCGCAGAGGGGACAATGGCATGCCCTTTAGATGCGAAAAAATCTAAAAATTGTTGTCTTATTTCGGAGCTCTTCCTCATGTAGCTTAATTTTAGGCTGTGTTGGTCTTAAAAGCTATATTTGTTATGCTTTTTTAATGTCCTCAAAGGTAAGGAATTAGGGCTTTTTTACGGCCTTTCGGGATAAATAATAGCACATTTAGATGAAGAAAATAAAATACTACTTTAACACGCATACCCTTCGATTTGAAAAGGTCGAGGTACCCCTTAGGGTTAGGTTATTGCAGCTATTTGGTTTTATTGCTGCCTCTATTATCACAGGGGTAATTATTGTGGTTATACTATTCCAATATATTGATTCCCCTAAGGAAAAACTACTTCGTCAGCAAAATGAAACTTATAAAGAAAATTATAGTGTTTTACAAGCTCAGCTAAAGCAGTTAGAATTGCAAATGTCAGAATTAGAGAACAGGGATAATGAAGTATATAGATCTATTTTTGAGTCTAGCCCTATTCCAGACAGTGCTAGAGTAAAAGAAATGGAAGCTAAAAAAGAAGTGCGTATGATTCAAAATTTATCTAATTCAGAATTGCTTTCTAATATGATTGATCAGTTAAACATTTTAGCTTTAAGAATGGCCTACCAAACCACCTCTTTTGTAGAGATAAATTCTATGGTAAAAAATAAAGAAAAGTTATTAAAAGCCATTCCGTCCATTCAACCTGTAAGCAATAAAAATTTAAATCGAATTGGAGGAAGTTTTGGCTATAGGATTGACCCATTGTACAAAGACATTCGTTTTCATCAAGGGTTAGATTTTACGGCCCCAATAGGTACACCCATTTATGCCACTGCCGACGGCGTCATTCAAATAGCTGGTTTTAATACGGATGGGTATGGTAATAAAGTGGTCATTAATCATGGCTATGGTTTTCAAACTTTGTATGGGCATATGGTGCGTGTAAAAGTGAAAGTGGGGCAAAGTATTAAAAGAGGAGAAGTGATTGGCTACATTGGAAATACTGGAAAAAGTACTGGGCCTCATTGTCATTATGAAGTAATCAAACGCAATACCAAAGTAGATCCGGTATACTATTTTTACAATGACTTAACGCCAGCTCAATTTGATCGTCTATTAAAAGCAGCTGCTTCAAATAAACAAAGTCTCGATTAATAAATATTTATATGGAACCACAACTACTTCAATTTCTAAACCGCATCATGCGCACAATCGGATTAGCGGTTTTATGGATGACCTTAAATAATAGCCTGGGTATTATGTGGGGGTATGCATTTGTCGAAAACAGTTGGAAGCTAGGGAATGTCTTATTTTATTGCTTTTTACTTGTAAGCTTTATAGGCCTTGCTTATACATTGTTTACAATATGGCGCCATCCTATTGGAATAAAGCTGCACTAGTAAATTTTATTGGTTGAATCGGCTAACTACTATGGTCTGCTATGGCCTTCCATACCCCATTTATTTTCTTAAAAACTAAAGTAAAATAACCGCCGGCATCACCTACAGTCCTCACTAAATGCCATTTGCCAATCACAAAGTAATGGTCTGCATTCAAAGGCTTTAAACTAATAATTTGAAACTGTAGTTTTCCCATGTGGCTGGTATCGGGATAATTCTTCTTATAATTATTTAAGGTGGTTGCATACCCATAGCTTGGGCCATTTTTGCCAATGTAAACCAGGCTGTCATTTTCCCAATAGCCAATCATAAAAGAAGTTAAATCTCCTTTGTTCCAGGCCATTGTTTGATTGGCTAAAATTTGTCTAATTGCCTGTTCATCTTTGTTTTGAGCAAAACTCAGCATACAGGTGCTTAATGCAATAATGGTAAAATATTTTTTCATGTGTAGATTTATGTTTTGAAAAGTTAAGACAAATAAATAAAAACAAACTAATTTACAGCCATGTCTTATCAAAAACATTTGAAAAAAGATTTAAAAATGGCACCGCTTTTAAAAGGGGAAGCCTATACCTTAAAAAAAAGAAAAAACACACCCGTTCGACTTATTGCAAGTATTTTAAGTCAGCAGTTAAATACCAAAGTAGCAAAGATTATTTTTCTTAGATTTCTAGATTTATATAATGGAGTAGAGCCTAACATGAAGCAAGTATTGGATACACCTGCTGAAACACTTCGTGGTATAGGTTTGAGTAATTCTAAAGTAAATTATGTTCATAATGTTGCTCAATTCTTTATTGAAAATAAAATTTCTGACAGGCAGTTGTATACGATGGAACCTGAAGCAGTCATTGAATTATTGACACAAATCAAAGGGGTTGGCACTTGGACAGTGGAGATGCTTTTGATGTTTAGCCTAGGACATGAAAATGTTTTTGCGATAGACGACCTAGGTATTCAACAAGCGATGATAGGTTTGTACAAAATAAAATACGCTACTAAAAAGGAATTAAAAATTAAAATGCAAAAAAAATCGGCAGCATGGGCGCCTTTTAAAACCTACGCCTGTATGCATTTATGGCAATGGAAAGATGGCGGTGCAGTGTGATTATTTAAGCAGAATTTCGAGCAGCATTGATCACACCAAACATAGTCCTAGTAAGTAATTTCTCATAGGCTTCTAGCATGCTAGTTTCTATAGACGGGTCTTGCACTTTACTTAAGGTGTATTGTTGTATGGTAAGTAAGGGAAGTACGATGCGGTCTCTTAGTAAAATAGAATGTTTACTTACCGTATCAGCTTCCATCAAGCTTTTTGCATTACTAAGTTCTAAATAAAGTTGTGTAGTTAATTTGAATTCTTCTTTTATGGTTTGCCATATTGGATTAAATGTAGCATCTGATTCGATGTATTTAGTGATGGCAAAATTAGATTTTACCATACTCATCATACTATTGTCAATTAGAGTTCTAAAAAAAGCGATGGTATTAAATAAATTTTGGACTTCACTCCATAAGCCTTTCTCTTTAAGCACTTGCAAAGCAGTACCTACTCCATAAAAACCAGGTACATTTTGTTTTAATTGGCTCCAACTACCTACAAAAGGGATGGCTCTTAAATCGCTAAAACTTAGGCTATTACCAGTCCCTCTCTTGGCTGGCCTGCTAGCAATATTACTTTTGCTGTAATAATTTAATGGACTAAATTTTTGTAAGTAGGGTAAGAACAAAGGATTTTCTTTAAGCTGTTGGTAAGACTGATAACTTATATTTCCTAATTGTTCTAGTAGGGCTCGGTCTTGTTCTGACAATTGTAATTTACCATCTGCAAATAATTCATTACTAACACCAGCACTTAATAATTGTTCTAAATTATATTGTGCTGATTGAATGGTTCCAAAATTAGAAGTAATGGTTTGTCCTTGTACAGTTACTTGTATTTCTTTATTTTCTATTTGATTGCCCATGGACGCATAAAATTGGTGCGTCTTACCGCCACCTCTTGAAGGTGGGCCACCACGACCATCAAAAAATTTAACGATTACTTTATTTTTTCTTGATACAGCTGTAAGTGTTTCTTTAGCTTTATAAATACTCCAATTGGCTTGCAAGTAACCACCATCTTTGGTGCCATCGCTAAAACCCAACATGATAGTTTGCTCTTGATTTCGTTTATCTAAATGTGTTGCATACAATGGGTATTGATACAGCACATCCATAATATTCTCCGAAGCACTTAAATCGTCAATGGTTTCAAAAAGAGGTACAATGTCTATTGTCTCTAAATACTCATCCCATCCACACAATCTAAATAATGCATACAATTCCATTACATTTAATTCGGATTGACAATTACTAATCACATATCTATGACAGCCTGCCTCTCCATTCATGGCTTGTACTTTTTTTATTGCATAAATACTTTCTAAGGTATCTTTAGTGATGGTATCTGTGAAGTCGCTTGGATGTAAACTAGCTGAAAGTTGAGTGAGTAGGTTCAACTGTTCTGCAATGGCTAAATTTTCATAATTAGTAGGAAGTAGTGGCTTGCCATTTGCGGCCATTAAGGTTTCATTGATGTTTAATAAAACCTGATGATGTATTCTGCTGTCTTGTCTGATGTCTAAGCAAGCAAAATGGGTTCCGAACAATTGTACTTTATGTAATAAACTTTCTAATCTTGAAAGATATAGAGAATGATTTTCCTCAATTATTTTTTTTCTAATAGTTTCTAAACTTGCGATTATTTCTGTTGCTTCAATTGGATTGCTTTCATCAGGTCTAAAAACATTTTCATATAAAGCAGCTTCTAAATTATTTAAAAGTACATCGATGCCTGAGAAAGTTAATTTTCTTTTTAACTTTCTTACATCTCTATAATAACATACTATAATACTACTCCTTAATGCGCTGGCTACATTTATTGTAGTTGCTGCATTTACAAAAGGATTTCCATCTCTATCCCCACCTGGCCAAAAGCCTAATTCTATAAATGGATTTTTTCCTGTGTAATTTCTGTCAAAAACTTCATTTACAATACCACTGTATATATTGCCAATGGCATAGTAAAAAACATTTTCTAAATACCACATTAAATTTAAAGCCTCGTCCTGTGGGCTAGGTTGTTTCTTATTAAAGAAGGGGGTGAGCCCTAATTGTTGTATGTATTGATTGATGGTGTTAAAATCATTCTTGCCAATGGCTTCTCCCATATCATGTATAATGCCTAATACGTTGGCTGGATAAAATTGAGTAGGGTGAGCAGTTAAAACAATACGAGCTTTGAAATGTTCAAGCTTATTTTTTAATTCCTGGTTCTTTCCTGTAAAAGCAGCATCTCTAATTAATGTTTTTAAACTTCCAGGCCCATCAATATCATTCACGGAAGTGAAAGCTGCATCTTCAATAGCATCAAAAAGAACTACTTGCCTTTCAATGTATTGAACATATTTAAACAAATGGTCTATCTTTTCTTTTTCTGTTTCAACTTGAGTATGCCTACTAAAAAAATAGTCAATTATTTCTTTTGGTGATTTACCCTTTGCATAACCTTCTTCGCAGGTTTGTAATAAGATAGGCAACAACGCTCCTACATTGGCTACGCCTGAATAAGGCAGTGCTGCAAACAAACTATTGTAGATGATGTATTTGTCAGATACATTTTTTCTAAATTGTTGAGAATAATTATAGGTATTAAGTGTCATAAATTGCAGTGTAAAGGTACTACAATTTAATTTCGAAATGGCGAAAGCCTTGCCAGCATTGATTCCTAATGAATGTTCGTTTTATGTAGAGGTAGTCCCAATTATAGTTGGATGTTGAATATCGTGATAAAAAGCAAAAGTCCAATGCTCTCTAGCACCTTCTTCCCACCATCTTTGCCTGTATTCCATACTTTTTTTGCCATCTAAGTCATATTTAGCGACAAACCTGGATTTCATTTGTTGTAATTGGGGTGCTACATCTGCTCCAAAAAAGAGGGTTTCATTATTTTCTTTAATCCATGCTACTTGATGAAATGGGCTATGCCCACCAGTTAATTGATAATGTATGATTTCGTCTATGGTACCACTGTCTTCAGTAAGCCATTGCAATCCACTAAAATTAGCTAAGGTTGCTATTTGTGCTATTAAATTAACATCACTACTTTTTTCCATCACTTCATCAAATTCTCTTTTTTGCACATAGTATTTGGCATAAGGAAAACTAATAAATCTTTCTTGGTGAACGGGATGCAGGTAGCTGATACCACCGGCATGATCTTTATGTAGATGACTTAAAAATACTTTTGTAATAGAGGATGGATTGATGCCAAGGGCCATTAAATTAGCATGTATTTGTAATATCCCTTCTTGATTATAATAACCTAATCCAGTATCTAATAAAATGATGTCTTTTTCTGTAATCACTACAAAAGGTTGTACTTCCACTAAAATACTTCCTTTGGGACGATGCTGAAACCCTTGATTGCTGCTATCAAATGGTACAAACACTTTTGTTTGGTCTATAGAAAAACTGCCTTCAGATAAAGGATAAATACGCATGATGCAAAATTAAGCATTAACGAAGCACCATTTGCCTATCGGCATCTAATCTTAATAAAATAAACAAAAGAACAGTAAATGTTAATAAGGAAGATCCACCATAACTTATTAGTGGTAATGGGATACCTACTACTGGAAACAATCCTATAGTCATACTAATATTCACTGCAATATGGAAAAAGAAAATACCTACTACACTGTATGCATACACTCTTGAAAAAGTACTTCTTTGTCTTTCGGCAATACGAATAAGTCTAAACAAGAAAAATAAGTACAAAGCTAAAAAAGTAAAAGTGCCCACAAAGCCAAAGGCCTCGCCTAAGGATGTAAAAATAAAGTCGGTATGTTGTTCAGGTACATATTTGCCCCGGGTTTGGGTGCCTTTTAAAAAGCCTCTACCCCAAAAGCCACCAGAGCCAATTGCAATTTTACTTTGCTTCACATTATAGTCATCTGGTTTTTTACCATGGTGATCTCCAGACGGAGTTGCTGACTTTTTATTTTGAGAACAATCGTATTCTTTTCCCACCATGCTGTAAATACGCGTACTTTGATAACACTCAAAAACATGGTTAAATATATAAGGCACAGCAAAACGAACCGTTCCAAAACAAATACCCCATATAGCCAGCACAATTAAAATTTTACTTTTATTTCTCTTAAATTTTTTAATCATCGAGAATATAAATAAACCTGCAATGACTGTTAAAATAATTGCCAAAACAGTTGGTTCAAGTAATAAGGTGGCAATGACTAATATGGCAAAAGAAAGCAATACTATTAAAATAACAGGGGGTAGTCCTTCGCGGTACATAGCAAAAATAAATGCACTATATACCAATGCCAATCCCATTTCATGTTGTAGGATGGATAAAACAGCAGGCAGCGCAATTGCTGCACCAGCTATTAAATGTGATTTTAAATTTTTAAAATCGGTCTCTGGTTTGGATATAAATTTAGCTAGAAACAGAGCGGTAAAAATTTTACACAATTCGGCTGGTTGTAAATTAAAGCCACCCGCAATAGGTATCCAACTTTTAGAGCCGTTTATGTTTTTACCTAATACAAAAGTAGCAAGCATGAGCAGGATACCTGCACCATAGGATAAATTAGCCAATGCAGTAAATACTTTACTATCCAAGAGCAAAATAAAAATGGCAATAAAAGCACAAAAGAGGGAAAAATATATTTGTTTGCTAAAATTGGTTTTAGCAGTTAAAAAGGAATTACTCCAGTTTGAATTGGGATTGTATTCGACCATAAAAATGCATAGGACACCTATGGCCACCATGATAGCGTATAATAAAATAACTGCTAAATCAGTTCCTTTAGAAAAATTATTATTGTTGGTGGCTGCCATTTTATTTTGAACTTACTTTTTTCTTTTTTTGAATTGGGTTGATAGCGCTTTCTTTATTTTTCTGTTTTGAAGGAGTTGGAGTGTTGGGGGTTTTATTTTTTTGAAAGGTATCTATTTTTTTTAGGGTATCAACTGTTGTTTTAATAGGAGCCACTTCTGAAACCATTTCCATATCCCAAATATCCGAAAGCTCATCATTGTTATAATTGAGCGGTGTTAGCATATCTGTTTTATTGTTTCTTATATACCATTCTTTAATATTTGCAGGCATTAAATCGACATTGGCTAAATAGTCCACTTTTGTTTTACTTTCTTTGGTTAGCGTGTCGTTAAGGTATTTCTCCATTAATAAACCTGCAATAGGACCTGCCCAAGTGGCACCAAAACCGGCATTTTCAACCACCACGGCTATAGCAATTTTGGGATTGTCCTTAGGTGCAAAACAAACAAATAAAGAGTGATTTTTTCCATGTGGGTTTTGAGCGGTTCCTGTTTTTGCACAAAATTCATGACCAGGCACTTTGATAAATGCAGCAGTCCCAAATACGGTTACATCATGCATCCCTTCTTTAATGATATCAAAATAGGCTTTAGGTATTTTTGTAACCGCTTGTTTGGTTCTATACTTTGCTAACACTTCTTTATCTGTATCATCTTCTTCTTCCACGCTGTCTACAAAATGCGGGGTGTAATAATAACCTTCATTGGCAATAAAAGCCATGGTGTTGGCCAATTGCAAAGGAGTGGCGGTCATTCTATCTTGACCAATTCCAAGCGTAAGCATGTAACAACTATTCCAGTATTTTGCTCCACCAAAGTCTTTATTGTATTGAGCTGTATCAGGAATACTTGCTCTATTTTCACTTGGTAAATCAATGCCTAATTTTCTTCCCAGTCCAAAACTATTTACATATTCTTTCCATTTTAAATAACCCAATTTAGCATTGTGGTATTTAGGGTTGTCAATCGCCATTCTAAAAACTTGTAAAAAATAGGAGTTACAAGAATAGGCTAATGCTAATTGTAAATTAGCCGCATGACCTGCATTGTGGTGTTCACATTTACGCGGATCACCACAAGCTGTATACAAACCAAAGCAATTGTATCCAAAACTGGGTGTGATTAATCCTTCATCAAGTGCGATTAAGGCACCCATGGGTTTGAAGGTAGATCCTGGAGGATATTGTCCTTTAATGGCACGATTGTATATTGGGCGTGCGGTATCGGTAAGTAATCTACCAATGGTTTTTCGACGTTGATTTCCAGTTAATAAATTCGGATTGTATCCAGGACTAGAGGCCATTGCAATAATACTTCCCGTTTTTGGGTTGATGGCAACGGCACTTCCAATTTTATGTTGTAAAAGTTTTTCGGCCAATTGCTGCACTTCTACATCCATGCTGGTATATAAATTTCTACCTGCTATGGCTACGGTATCAAACTGACCTTTTTCAAACGGTCCTTGTATTTTTCCTTTGTTGTCTCTTAAGAATCGCTTCACACCTCTTTGCCCCATTAATACGGTTTCGTATTGTTTCTCTAATCCAGTCATACCTGCATAATCGCCCATTTCATAACCGTCGGCTTCATGCTTTTCTAAAAATTTTTGATCTACTTCTGCAACATAACCTAATACATGTGCAGCAGTGTTGTATGGGTAGTTTCTAATAGATCTTTCGGACAAAGAAAACCCTGGGAACCGATATAAGTTCTCTGTTAATTGAGCATATTCTTCGGTAGAAAGAAAAGGCTCAAAGATGCCTAGTTTTACTCTTGAATTTTTTATAATCACTTCAATCATCCTTTTAGCATATTCTTCTTTGCTTATTTTTAAAATATTACATAGGGTAGCGGTATCCACCCCTTTTGCTTCATTAGGGATAACTACTAAATCGTAACTAATTGTATTTTCAAGCAAGGCTCTTTTTTTTCTATCAAAAATAATACCTCTATCAGGATAGATGATTCTTCTAAAAATAGCGTTGTTATTGGCTGCAAGCACATATTTACTAGAAAAAATTTGTAAACCAATAAGTTGTAAGATGATTAAAGAAAAGATAACCCCAATAATGATTTGAATAATACGAGCTCTGTTCGAATTGTACATAGCAGTGGGTTATCTTTTTATCTTTCTACGATTCATAGAAAGCTCTACAATAAAAATTAATAGCACACTTATTACCGTGGTGGCTATTATCTTGCCTAGGAAATAACCAAAATTTCCGAATTGCAACCATTCTAATAAAACTAAATAAAAGTGATGCAAGAAAGTAAGTGAAGTAACATAAAAGGCATAAGGACCCCAACCCATTGATCCAATACTTGGCTCTCTATTTACTTCTTCTGATAATTCTTGTGCCAATAATAAATTTAAAATGGTGGGTCTAAAGTAGCCAAGCAAGCTGCAAGCAGCTGCATGTAAACCAGGTGTATTGGTAAATAAGTCTAAAGTATAACCAGTAATAAAACCTAGCAAGGTTAAAGTAATTCTTTTGGTACCAAACGGCAACCACAATAGAAATATAAAATATAAGTAAGGTGTAATGAATTGATGTAAAGGAGGAACTTCATTCAATATAATTATCTGAATGAACAAGAACAAAATGAACCTAGCGCTATGCTTTATTAGATTATTCATTTTTAGGTTCATTTTTTTCTACATTTTTCTGTTCCGCCATACGTCTGTTTTCTACTAAATAAATGTATTCTAAATTAAAAAAATTGGTAGTCGATTTTACATTTAGGGTAAGGTAGTTGCTAGAGGGGTCCTTTAAAATTGAAGTCACTTTACCTACCATTAGCTGCGAAGGAAAATTAGACGAGTAGGGGCTGGTTAAAACAGAGTCGCCAATTTTAGGCGCAGCACTTTTTGAGATATTTTTTAAAATTAAAACGCTAGGATCGGCTCCGTCCCATTCGATACTTCCTGCTATTTTATCTCTTTTTAACATGGCACTTACTTTGCTATTGCGGTGAAGTAAGCTCATTATTTTACTATAATTGTCATTGACTTCAACTACCACTCCAACGATACTTCCTTCGGGGCTTATGGCCGCCATGTCTTTTTTGACACCTTGTAAACTTCCTCTTTCAATGATGATGTAATTTTTTTGAAGTGTAAAAGTGTTGCCTACCACTTTAGCTGGGTAGTAATAGAACTTTCTTGTTTTTTCAAGACTGTCTTTTCTTAATACAAGCGTACCCAACTTTTTACTTGAATCTATGGGTGAAAAATTCTGTCCTAATTGATTTCTAAGTGCTGCGTTTTCGGCAATGAGTTGCGCATTGGTATTTCTTAAATTAAAATAGTAAGACCAACCATTGTATTTTTTATTAATGTTGCCTGTGACCTGATTGCTCCAACCTCCAAAAAAAGTTTCGTAAGTTTTGTTATAGGAAGACAACATGCCCAATGACACAATTTGCAGTATCAAAAAAGTGAGAAAAGTAAAATTTTGTCTTATAAAGCCAATGATATTCTTCATTCGATATTATCTCATGATAAAAGGAAAACTCTGATAATTTTTTAAAGCAATACCAGTTCCACGCACTACACTTTTTAGTGGATCCTCTGCAATGTGAACAGGTAATTTAATTTTTTGACTTAATCTTTTATCTAGTCCGCGAAGTAAAGCCCCACCACCAGTTAAGTATAAACCTCTGCGATAGATGTCGGCCGCTAGTTCGGGTGGCGTTGTTTCTAAAGCTTTTAAAATAGCTTCTTCAATTTTAAATATACTCTTATCCAATGCCTCTGCTACTTCTTGGTAGGTAACCATAATCTGTTTTGGAATACCTGTTACTAGGTCACGACCATTGACAGGCATATCATCTGGAGGATTGTCTAAATCTTTCAATGCAGCTCCAACATGTATTTTAATTTGCTCTGCAGTACGCTCGCCAATTAATAAACTATGATAACGTCTTAATGCTTCCATGATGTCTGCAGTGAATTCATCTCCAGCAATACGAATACTTTGATCACAAACTATTCCAGCTAATGCAATAACAGTAATTCCTGTTGTACCACCTCCAATATCAATAATCATATTTCCAACTGGTTCTTCTACATCAATTCCAATTCCTAAAGCAGCAGCCATCGGTTCATGAATCATATACACTTCTTTAGCACCAGCTTGTTCTGCACTATCACGTACGGCTCTTTTTTCTACTTCTGTTATAGATGATGGAATACAAATAACCATTCTCCAACTTGGAGGAAATAATGGTTTCTTTGGATAAATCATTTTCATCAACTCGCGAATCATTAATTCTGCTGCGTTGAAGTCGGCAATTACACCATCTTTTAATGGACGAACTGTTTTAATACTTTCATGCGTTTTTTCATGCATCAATAATGCTTTCTTACCCACGCCTAAAACCTCTTTCATATTATTTCTATTCAAAGCAATAATAGAAGGCTCATTCACTACTACTTCATCATTGTGAATGATAAGTGTGTTAGCGGTACCCAAGTCCATCGCTATTTCCTGCGTAAAAAAATTAAATAATCCCATTGTGCATCAGTATTTGAATAGTTCAGATTGAATGTAGCAAAATTCATCTAAAATCCTTACACTACAAAGCTTTTTATAAATGAATCAACATTTTTTTTTATACTATTCATTAAGGAAACTCGAAGCCAATATCTTTTCTAAAATACATCCCTTCAAATTGGATATTTGCTAAGGCATTTTGCGCATTTTGTACTGCATTTTTTAGGGTGTTTCCCGATGCCGTAACTGTTAAAACACGACCTCCTGTAGTCACAATGGCATTCTCTTGAAACCCAGTACCAGCTTGAAATACATGAATATCAGCCAAGCCAGCAGCCAGTGCAATACCATGAATAGGAATATTCTTTTTATAAGTACCTGGGTAACCACCACTTACCGCCATGACGGTTGCAAATGCATCTTCTTGATATTGAATATTTACGTCTTCTAAAGTTCCATTATCGGCAGCAGCTAGCAGACTTACTAGGTCGGTTTGCAAACGAGGTAGAATTACTTCCGTTTCTGGATCACCTAACCTGCAATTGTATTCAATTACATAAGGCTCACCCCCACAGTTCATTAAACCAAAAAATACAAAGCCTTTGTAAACAAGACCTTCTTCCTTGATGCCTTTGATCGTAGGCGCAATGATAGTTTTTTCCACTTTTTGCATAAAAGAAGCATCCATAAAAGGTACTGGACTCACACAGCCCATACCGCCTGTGTTTAAACCGGTGTCTCCTTCGCCAATTCTTTTATAATCCTTAGCGTGACCAATAATTTGATAATGATGTCCATCAGTTAGGGCAAAAACACTTACTTCAATACCTTCTAAAAACTGCTCTATGACTACTTTTGAGCTGGCTTCTCCAAACTGTTTGTCTTGAAGCATTTCTTTAAAACTAGTGAGGGCATCTTCCTGGCTTAGGGCAATGATAACGCCTTTGCCAGCAGCTAATCCATCGGCTTTTAAAACAATGGGAAGGGGGTGATTGCTGATATAAGTCAAACCTGCCTCATAATTTTCAAGGGTAAATTCTGCATAACGAGCAGTAGGAATTTGGTGTCTTTGCATAAAGTGCTTGCTGAAGGCTTTGCTACCTTCCAATTGAGCTGCTTTTGCCGAAGGTCCAATGACATTGATGAATGCCGTAGCCGGATCTGCACTAAAATAGTCATAAATGCCATTTACCAAAGGTTCTTCTGGCCCTACCACAATGAGTTCTATATTTTTTTCAATAGCGAGTGCTTTGAGTGTTTCAAAATCATTGACTTGAATAGGAACATTGGTCCCAAATTCAGCAGTGCCGGGGTTTCCTGGAGCGATATAAATATCACCAGATTGATGGCTTTGAGCCATTTTCCAAGCCAATGCGTGTTCCCTTCCTCCTGCTCCAATGATCAGAATATTCATAAATCTGGTTTTGAAACACGAAAGTAAAATTTATTGCATGGATTTTATTAATTTGGGTCAATTAAATAAAAACAGCTTATGTCTGCCACTACTCAAAAACACCCCAAAGGATTGTATGTATTATTTGCTACTGAAATGTGGGAGCGTTTTAACTACTATGGCATGCGTGCTATTTTGGTTTTATTCTTAACCAAGGCTTTATTGTTTGATAAAGTATTTGCTTCTCAAGTGTATGGTAGTTATACGGGGCTTGTTTATTTAACACCTTTATTAGGAGGTTATATTGCTGATAGGTATTGGGGCAATAACCGTTCGATTATTGCAGGCGGATTGGTGATGGCCATTGGTGAATTTTTCTTATTTTTTTGCGGCCATTTTTATGAGCATGCTTCTTTAGCGATGCCTTTATTTTATACGGGTTTGGGTTGTATGATTGCTGGTAATGGATTTTTTAAGCCAAATATCTCTAGTATGGTGGGGCAATTGTACCCCAAGGGAGATAAAAAAATTGACGCAGCCTATACCATATTTTACATGGGCATTAACACAGGGGGTGCATTGGGGCCAGCAGTCTGTGGTCTATTTGGAGAAACCGGTAAAAATGGGGATTTTAAATGGGCTTTTTTCGCAGGCGGGGTGGCCATGTTATTAAGTGTCATTACACAATTCGTTTTTCAGAAAAAATACTTAGTGAATGCCGAAGGACAAACAATAGGAAATGCACCCAAGGATGCTCCAAAATTTTTCCAAAAAAATCCGGTCATGGTGGGCTTTCTATTTTTAATTTCTTTAGTCACTATTGCATTAGTGTATATCGACATCAAAGTAGTGAGTTATTTATTTTGGTTATTGCTAGTATGTATTGTTTTAATCGCGTTTGTCATTTTTTCAGATAAATCTTTAGATATTATTCAAAAGAAAAAAGTTGCCGTGCTATTTACGGTATCTTTTTTTGTGATCTTTTTTTGGAGCGCATTTGAACAAGCAGGTGCCTCACTTACTTTTTTTGCATCTGAAAATACACAAAGAGACTTGGGTTTTTATGTTGTGCCCTCTAGCTTTTTTCAATCACTCAATTCAATATTTGTGGTAACCCTAGCACCTTTGGTTGCGTGGATATGGATTAAGCTTGGAAAGAGAGAACCTTCTTCTCCCTTTAAAATGGCCATGGGCTTAATGTTATTGGCGTTGGGTTATTTATGGATTGCAACTGGAGTGAATGGAGTGGGGACTGGGGTAAAAGTGAGTATGATTTGGTTGATTGGAATGTATATGATGCACACTTTTGGAGAGCTTTGTTTATCGCCAATTGGGTTGGCTATTTTTAATAAGTTAGCGCCTGTTAAATTCGCTTCTTTATTAATGGCTGTATGGTTTACAGCCAATGCCTTTGCTAATAAGTTAGCGGGTGTATTTAGTGCCTTGTATCCAGAGAACGGAAAAACAACTTCATTTTTGGGATATCAAATTTCAAACT